>DATBWJ010000139.1:0-9470 GCA_036514935.1 Xanthobacteraceae bacterium | reverse complement strand
CAGCTCGACGCCGGGACCGGAAAGGGATTTTCAGGTCATCGAGCGGTGGTGGTTCCGTCGCAATCGATCGAACGGCGCGCTATCGAGAGCCACCTCTACACCGCCGGAGAAAGTTGGATTCCAGTTGCTCTCGCTTGGGGGTGGCGGAGGGAGTGGGATTCGAACCCACGATACGGTTACCCGTATACACGCTCTCCAGGCGTGCGCCTTCGACCGCTCGGCCATCCCTCCGTCGGCTCCCGTCATGGCCCCGGGCGCGGGTTTTTTCAAGCCGAACGCTTGCCGGTGCGGGCTTGCGCGGGGCATTACCCTTGAATTCCGGCCTGCGAGACCACATTGTCCCTGTCGATGGCTGCGCCCGATTCCTATCTGATCCGGCCTGATCCGCTTGATCCGCGGCTGACCGAGCGCGTTCGCGGCATCGACCATACCGGGGCCCCGGTCGAGACCGCCGTCACGGTCGAGCGCGCGCTGACGATCTTCCTCAACGGCCAGGAAATCGTCACGGCGATGACGATCAACGACTATCCCGAGTATCTTGCGCTCGGCTACCTGCTCAACCAGAACATGGTGCGCGCCGACGACGTGGTCGTCGGCATCGACTACGACGAGGAGCTGTCGGTGGTGGTCGTGCGCACCGAGCGCGCGACCGACTACGAGACCAAGCTCAGAAAGAAGGTGCAGACCTCAGGCTGCGCCCAGGGCACCGTGTTCGGCGACCTGATGGAAATCATCGAGAATGCAAGACTGCCGGCGGCGGAGCTGCGCACGTCGTGGGTTTACGCGCTCACGCGCGAGATCAACACGACGCCGTCGCTGTATCTTGAGGCCGGCGCGATCCACGGCTGCGTGCTCGCCGAGCGCGATCGCCCGCTGGTCTACATGGAGGACGTCGGCCGCCACAACGCGGTCGACAAGATCGCCGGATGGATGTTCCAGCACCGCGTGGCGGGCGAGGACAAGATTTTCTATACTACCGGGCGCCTGACCTCCGAGATGGTCATCAAATGCGTGCGCATGGGCATTCCGGCCCTCGTCTCGCGTTCGGGGTTTACCGCCTGGGGCGTCGAGTTGGCGCGCAAGGCCAACCTCACCCTGATCGGGCGCGCGCGCGGCAAGCGCTTTCTTGCGCTCGCCGGCGAGAGCCGCATCGTATTCGATCAGGACCTCGCCTATGTCGAGGAGGAAAGCGCCCGGTATCGCCGCAAGGCGGCCGTGCATGAGGAGTGACCCCGACGCGGCTTCACGCCGCGTGTCCGGGGTGATGGCCTGCGCCTCGCATGATTGGGTTGCCGGCGCCCGCTGGGCAACCGGCGCGGCGGGCAACATCCGCGGGGCTGGCTGACCAGGCCGGGCGTCGATCATGGAAACCGTCATCCCTGCCACGCTTGGGCTGATCCTCGCCGGCGGGCTTGCCCGGCGCATGGGCGGCACGGACAAGGCGCTCATCAAGATCGGTGGAATTGCCAATCTCGAACGGGTGCGCGCGCGTCTGCATCCGGCCTGCCGGCAGATCATCGTCAGCGCCAATGGCGAGCCGGCGCGCTTTGCCGGCTACGGGCTGCCGGTGGTGGCCGACAGCATTGCCAACTTCGCCGGGCCGCTCGCCGGCATCCTTGCCGGGATGGAGTGGGCGGCAGACACCGGCCTCGACTGGGTCGTCAGCGTGCCGGCAGACTGTCCCTTCCTGCCCTACGACCTGGTCGACCGGCTCCACGCCGCACGCCGCCGGGAGAACCTGCCGATCGCCTGCGCATGCTCGGGCGAGCGCCGGCACCCGGTGGTGGCGCTGTGGCCGACGAGCTTGCGCGCGGAGCTGCGGCGCGCCCTCCTCGACGACGGCGTGCGCAAGATCGCGGCGTGGACCAGCCGCTACGGGGTCGCGCTCGCCACCTGGCCGGACGCCCCGTTCGATCCGTTCTTCAACGTGAACACGCCGGACGATCTGGCCGAAGCCGAGCGTATTGCAGCGCAACAAGAGCGCGTGTGATGCGCTGAGGTTGACCAGTTCGCTCGTCACCGCCGGGACGGGCGCCCCGCCGCCCTGGCCGACGGGCACCCCGGAGCCGGCCCGGTGATGACGCCGAAGTGATCAGCCGGAATGCGTAGGACGACTGCCGTGTCGCGTCCTCGGCCGACAGGATGATCCCTGCGGCGCGGAGCGTTCAGCTCTCGGCGAAGGTGGCGAGCTTGCGGCCGCGCGAGGGATGGCGCAGCTTCTCGAGCGCCTTGGCTTCGATCTGGCGGATGCGCTCGCGGGTGACGCCGAAAACCTTGCCGACCTCTTCGAGCGTGTGATCGGACGCGCCGCCGATTCCGAACCGCATGCGCAAGATGGTCTGCTCGCGCGGGGTCAGCCCGGCGAGCGCTTCCGTCATGCACTCGGAGAGCGCGCTCGCCTCCACGGCGGCGTGCGGATCGATGGCGTCGGCGGCCGGGATGAGGTCGCCCAGCGAGGCATCCCCGTCCTCGCCGACCGGCGTGTCGAGCGAGGTCGGCTCCTGCACCATGGTCAGCACCTGCTCGACGCGCTCGACGGGAATCCCGGCGCGGGCGGCGATTTCGGCCGCGCGGGGGTCGCGCCCCTGCGACTGGGCGATGCGGCGCCGCTCGCGCAGCACCTTGCTGGCGGTCTCGGTCATGTGGACCGGAATGCGAATGGTGCGGCCCTGATCCGCGATCGCGCGGGCGATCGACTGGCGGATCCACCACACGGCATAAGTCGAGACCTTCACGCCGCGTCGGTAATTGTACTTTTCGACCGCATGCATCAGGCCCATGTTTCCTTCCTGCACGAGGTCCAGAAGGTCGAGCGAGGTGCGGTGACGGTACTTTCTCGCAATCGCCACCACCAGCCTCAGATGCGCCTTGACCATCGCCTCGCGCGCGGCCTCGAGCTCGCGCCGGGACCTTGCGATCCCTGTCATGGCGGTGCGGAATTCCGCGACGGGCAGTCCCGCCCGCTGCGCGATGGCGAGCAGTTCGCCGCGCAGCGCCGCGACCTTTTCGCCGTGCTGGCGCGCAAGCGCCTTCCAGGGGCGCGCGCGCAGCGCCGCCTCGCCCGGCCAGTGCGGGTCGTGCTCGTGATTGACATGACGTTCGAGCAAATCGCCGCGCGCGACGCCGCAGGCCTCGGCGAGCCGCATCAGCGCAATCTCGGCGTGACTGAGCGCCTTGTGTTCGCGATCGAGCGCGGCCACAAGTTCGGCAACCCGCTCCGGATGCAGGGACAGCGCCGCCATCTCCTTGCTCAGGCGCGCCACGGTCTCCTGCAGCAGGGCCCGATTCGCCTTCGAAATGTCGCGGCCGCGGGCGACCGCCGCCATGCGCTTCTCGGTCAGTGCGGCGACCTGGCGCGCGAGCGCCGAAATCTTTTTCAGGCGGCCGCTGATCTTCGGCAGCAGGGCGGCCTCGCGGGCCGACCCGTCGTCCTCGGCCGCAGCCGCTTCGACGCCCTGGCTCGACGCGCCGGGATTGCCGCCAACCGCGCCCACCGCGGCGCCCGCGGCCCTGCCGACAAGCACCTCCTCGAACAGGGAGGCGTCGACCATTTGGCTCGGGCGCAGCTCGGCCCGGCGCACCGCGTTCGCCCACGCGGCGATCCGCTCAATGACCAGCGGCACGCGGCACAGGCTCGTCAGCAGGGTGAGCTGGGCGGCCTCAATGCGCTTGGCCAGCGCGATTTCCTCGTCGCGGGTCAACAGCTCGCCGTTGCCCATCTGACGAAAATAGGTATCGACCAGATCGCGCGAGAAATCGTCGCGGCGCACGCCCTGCTTGATTTCGCCGACGGCCTCGGAACTGCCGGCCGGCGGGTGGGGCGTGGCGTCCGCGCTGGCAGGCCGGCCGTCCTGGACGAGGTCGTGATCGAGGGCGGTCGTCTCGCCATCAAGAAGGTCGCGCCCGAGCCGGAACCCGTCGCGGTCCTCGCGGTGATCCAAGGGAGCCATAAATCCTTGTCCTTAAAGAGTAATCCGCCCGCCCACGCGCCGCAGCGCGGACGGGCTACGTCGCCGCCGCCCCCTGATCCAACCAGGACCAAGCCGGGTCACGCCGATCGGCTAATCGGGAAATTCGGGCGGCGTACCGGTATTAACCGCGGGTCCATCCGCACGGATATTCACGCCGCATCGACATGGTACCGATCTGCGCCAAAATCAAGGCATTTCATCAAATGGCCGCAGTGGCAGCCGGCCCGGCGGCACGCTCGCCCGTCATTCGGGCGGCCAAAACCGGCCGAAACGAGGCACAAGGGCGCCGGCGCGGCGCCGGCGGGTCGTGCGCGATGCCCGCCGACAGGGGTTTAACCCAGGCGGCGGCACGCATCGGACCCCTCTTATCCGCCCTTAGCAGAGGGACATAAATCGCCCGAAATCTCAGCGGGCCATGGTGGACGGCAGCCACAGCGCGATCTGCGGGAACGCGATGAGGATGCTGATGAGGATGACCTGGGCGATGATGAACGGCGTCACGCCGCGGAAAATGTCTTCGAGCGGAACATCCTTGGCGATGCCCTTGATGACGAACACGTTCATGCCGATCGGCGGCGTGATGAGGCCAAGCTCGACCACCATCACGATGATGATGCCGAACCAGACGGGGTCGTATCCGAGTTCCTTGACGATGGGAAAGACGATCGGGATGGTCAGCAGGATCATGGCGAGCGAATCGAGCAGGCAGCCGAGCAAGAAATACATTGCAATGATCACCAGCAGGACGGCGGTCTTGCCGAGCGGCAGCCCGCTGATCCAGTCGCTGACCAGAGTGGGCACCGAGGCCAGGATCAGGAAATTATTGAACAGGATGGCGCCGATCAGCACCGTGAAGATCATCGCCGTCGTTTTGACCGTGTCGAGCAGCGTCGTGCGCAGGAGCTGCATCGGCGATCGCCGGTTGACGAGGCCGAGCACGAAGGCGCCGACCGCGCCGACGCTCGCCGCCTCGGTCGGGGAGAATATGCCGACGTAGAGCCCGCCGATGACCAGCAGGAACAGCCCCGCCGTACCCCACACGCTCTTGAGCGCGATGAACCGCTCGCGCATGGGCGTGCGCGCGGCCGGAGGGCCGAGCGTCGGATCGATCCGCGTCATGATCGAGACCGCGAGCATGAAGCCGGCGACGGTGAGGATTCCCGGCACAAACCCCGCCAGAAACAGCGCCGAAATGCTGGTTTCGGTCAAAAGACCGTAGATCACCATGATCACGCTGGGCGGGATCAGGATGCCGATGGTGCCGCCCGCCGCAAGCGAGCCGAGCGCGAGCTTGTCCGAATATTTGTAGCGGCGCATCTCCGGCAGGGCGATCTGCGCCATGGTGGCCGCAGTCGCCAGCGAGGAGCCGCAGATCGCCGCAAAGGCGCCGCAGCCGCCGATGGTCGCGAGCGCAAGCCCGCCGCGCCGGTGGCCGAGCCAGGCGTTGCAGGCACGAAAAAGCGACTCGTTGAGCCCGGCCTCGCCCGCGATGTAGCCCATGAGCACGAACATCGGGATGACCGAGAGGTTGTAGGTCAGCCCCGTTTCGTAGGCGGTCTGACCGAGCAGCGAGAGCGCCGCCCCGCCGTCGATCAGGAGCAGCGTGCCGAGAAACGCCGACAGGCCCATCGCAAAGCCGATCGGCATCCCGCCCGCCAGCAGCACGAACAGCAGGCACAGGATCAGTATCGCCAGAATTGAGGGACTCATGAGCCTGCCTTGCGCGGACTAGAGCGCGATGGATTCCGATCGAATCGTTCCGGGTCATTGCAAGGCGGGCAAAGCCCGCCAAAGCAATCTCCGCGCCATGCCATCGCGCCGGGGATTGCTTCGCTTCGCTCGCAATGACAAAGGCACGCCCCCTGCGGGGGCTCGCGATGACGGCGACTGCGATGGGGTGAGCGCACCTGAAATCATCCAGCGCTAGTCGGTCAGCGGCTTTACGGTCGTGGGAAGGTGCGAGACGTCGGCGCCGCGGATTCGACGGACGTAGCCGATGATGTGGATGATCGTGCCGGTCAGCAGAAACAGGCTTCCGACCGCCATGGTGATGGCGACGGGCCAATAGGGAACGGCCCAGATCGGCGTCACGTCGCCCTTATCCAACAGGTGGAAGGCCTGCAGCCACAGCCGCCAGATCATGGTCACCAGATAAGCCAGCGCCAGCACGTAGGTGATCAACAACAGGACGGGGCGCACGGCCGTCGAAAGGCGCAGAATGACGACATCCACGTTGATGTGGGAGTCGTCGTGTGTCACCAGCCCGACCGCGAGGAAGACGATCAGCGCCATCCCCAACTCGGTGACCTCGACCGTGAACGTGAACGGCTTGAGCAGGAAGTAACGGGCGATGACATCGCAGAACGTCACCGTCGCGACGATGACCAGAAAGGCCGCGGCGATGACGGCGATCCAATATGTGACTCGCCCGTTCAGCCGGATGAGCGCGTTGATCGTCCCCCCAGACATGGATCGGCTCAGCTCGATGCGGCCTTGATCATCGCCTTGAGGTCATCGAGCATCTTCTGCCCGTCGTAGCCCTTGGCCTTGGCTTTGGCGAGCCAGTCGTCGGTGACGAACTGCAGCAACGGGCGCCAGCGATCCAATTCCGCCGGCGCAATCGTCTCGATCGTGTTGCCCCGCTGGACGGCGGCCACGCGGCCGCGCTCATCGGCGGCATCCCACGCCTTGCCGTAGAGCAACGAGCCGGCTTCGGCACTGCCCTTCCAGAATGCGGCCTTGTTGCTCGGATTGAGATTATCGATGGCCTTCTTGTTGCCGACGATCATGAACGCCGACGCCAGGATGCCGCCGGGAATCTGAAGGTGGTACTTCACCAGCTCGGTGAGGCGGAAGCTGTTGAGCGCTTCCCATGGGAACGCGGTGCCGTCCACGGTGCCGCGCTGCAGCGTCTCGTAGGCGTCGGTGGCGGGCAGCGCGACGATCGCGAAGCCGAGCGCCTTGCCGATCGGGACGCTGGCGCCGGCCAACCGGAGCTTGAGAACCCTCATCTCTTCGAGCGTGCGCGCCGGCTTGGTGAAGTGGAGCAGGAACGGCCCGGTCGTGAACGTGTTCACCAGCACCGTGCCGTCGGTGAACTCTTTGTCGGCCAGTTTGTACTTGGCATACCACCGCCACAGCACGGCGCTGCACACAGTTGAACTCGGGCACGTGAAGGGACTCTCAACCACCCGCATCATGTCGAAGCGGCCGGGTGTGTAGGAGGGAATGTGCCAGACGAGATCGCGCACGCCGTTCTTGATGATGTCGTATTGCCCTTCGGGCTTGGCGAGCGGCGCCTTGTCGATCTCAATGGTCAGATTGCCGCCTGAGGCCTGCTCGATCGTCTTGGCCCAGGCTTCCTGGGCCTGCACCATCTGGTGGGCGGGACCCGACCAATAGGCCATGCGCAGGGTCTGCTTCTGAGCCTGGGCGGGCAGCGCGCCAGCGGCAAGGACGGCGCCTGCCAGCAGGATCGTTGCGCGATTGATGTGCATCGCAGTTCCCCCTCTTCGGTGCGTCAGTGTTTGGCTGGTGAATGTCGGCGGCATGTTATGGCGCAAAGACCGGTGCCACAAGCGATAAATGTTGGATTGGGCGCGGCGGCGATGACGTGTTGCGACATCGCCGCGGCGATCTCATGTCGCAGCCGGACGACTTGTTGCCGCGCATGGTCGCGAGCCACTCGTGCGCGGCCACGTCGTCCGCCGCCATCGTTCCGCCAACCGGAATCCGTCAGCTTGACGCGGCCTTGATCATCGCCTTGAGGTCATCGAGCATCTTCTGCCCGTCGAGGCCCTTGGCCTTGGCTTTGGCGACCCACTCATCGGTTGCGAACTGCAGCAGCGGACGCCAGCGCTCCAATTCCGCAGGCGCAATCGTCTCGATGGTGTTGCCCCGCTGCTTGGCGTCGGCGCGACCGCGCTCGTCGGCGGCATCCCACGCCTTGCCATAGAGCAACGAGCCGGCTTCGCCGCTTGCCTTCCAGAACGCAGCCTTGTTGCTTGGGGTGAGATTATCAATGGCCTTCTTGTTGCCGACGATCATGAACGCCGCTGCCAGGATGCCGCCGGGAATCTCGAGGTGGAACTTCACCAGCTCGGCGAGGCGGAAGCTGGGGATCGCTTCCCACGGGAACGCGGTGCCGTCCACGGTGCCGCGCTGCAGCGTCTCGTAGGCGTCGGTGGCGGGCAGCGCGACGATCGCGAAACCGAGCGCCTTGCCGATCGGGACGCTGGCGCCGGCCATCCGGAGCTTGAGAACCCTCATCTCTTCGAGCGTGCGCGCCGGCTTTGTGAAGTGGAGCAGGAATGGCCCGGTCGTGAAGGTGTTCACCAGCGCCGTGCCGTCGGTGAATTCCTTCTCGGCAAGATTGTATTTGGCGTACCATCTCCACAGCAACGTGCTGCACACCGTCGCATTCGGGCACGTGAAGGGAGCCTCAACCACGCGCATCATGTCGAAGCGGCCGGGCGTGTAGGCAGGGATGTGCCAGACGAGGTCGCGCACGCCGTTCTTGATGAGGTCGTATTGACCTTCCGGCTTGGCGAGCGGCGCCTTGTCGATCTCGATGGTCAGATTGCCGCCGGAAGCCTCCGCGACGGCCTTGGCCCAGGCTTCCTGGGTCTGCACCATCTGGTGGGCGGGACCCGCCCAATAGGCCATGCGCAGGGTCTGTTTCTGGGCCTGGGCTGGCAGCGCACCGGCGAAAAGGACGGCGCCTGCGGCCAGCACAATCATTGCGCGATTGATCTGCATTGCAATTTCCTCCCTCTGAGTTCCGCGCGCCGTTGTCGGCTGTTGATTGTTGCCGGCATGTTAGGGGGCAAACGACCTGACCCACAAGCGATAAAATGTGGAGTGGGCGCGGCGGCAATGTCGTGATGCGACATCGCCGCGGCGATCTTGAGTCGCAGCCGGACGGCTTGCGCGCAGCGTCGCAACGGTGAACCACTGCGCGCGGTCACGCAAGTTGGGCCAGCGTCGTTCCGCCAGCCGGAACCGATCAGCTCGACGCCGCCTTGATCATGGCCTTGATGTCGTCGAGCATTTTCTGGCCGTCGTAGCCCTTGTCCTTGGCCTTCTTCAGCCACTCGTCGGTGACGAATTGCAAGAGCGGCTTCCAGCGTTCGAGTTCCTGCGGCGCGATCGTCTGGATCACATTGCCCCGCTGCTGGGCGTCTTCTCGCGAGGCGCGGTCCGCCGCGTCCCACGCCTTGCCGTACAGGATCGAGCCGGCCTCCCCGCTCGCCTTCATCAGCGCCGCCTTGTTGCTCGGGGTCAGGTTATCGACCGCCTTGGTGTTGGCGATGATGACGAAGGTCGCCGCATAGAGGCCGCCGGGGATTTCGAGATGGGCCTTCACCAGATCGTTGAGCCGAAAGCTCTTCATCGCCTCCCACGGGAATACCACGCCGTCGACGGTGCCGCGCTGCAAGGCCTCGTAGGCGTCGGTCGCCGGCATGGCGACCACCGATGTGCCGAGCGCCTTGGCGATCG
>DATBWJ010000138.1:0-6171 GCA_036514935.1 Xanthobacteraceae bacterium | reverse complement strand
AGTCCTTCCTCGCCGTGCTGTGGCCGCAGGCCCAGGCGCGCGGCGTCACGCGGGCGACCTTCGAGCGTGCCTTCGCGGGGGTGACGCCGGATTCCCGCGTGCTCGCGGCGACGCAGCGCCAGCCCGAGTACGGCAAGCCATTCGGGGCCTATGTCGGCTCCTTCATTTCGCCGAGCCGCATTTCGACCGGCATACGCCACGCGCGTCAGCTCAGCGATGTCCTCGCCGCCGTCGAGAAGATCTATGGCGTCGACCGCTGGGTCGTTCTGAGCATCTGGGGGGTGGAGGCCGATTACGGCGGCTACAAGCCGCGCTGGGACGTGATCAGGTCGCTGGCCACGCTGGCGCATGCCCGCTACCGGGAGGAGCTGTTTCGTGACGAGCTCGTCGCCGCGCTGGAAGTCCTGCAGGGCGGACACATCAGCCGCGAGCGGATGTTGGGGTCGTGGGCCGGTGCCTTGGGGCAGTGCCAGTTTCTGCCATCCGGCTTCCTGAGATACGCGGTCGATTTCTCCGGCGATGGACGACGCGACATCTGGAACGACGCCGCCGACGTTCTTGGCTCGATCGGCAATTATCTTCGCGCGCACGGCTGGCGGCCCGGTCTGCCGTGGGGCTTTGAGGTGACGGTTCCCGCAGCATTCGACTACCGCCGCAGCCGCGGCGCGTTCCGCGACTGGGCGGCGCTCGGCGTTCGGCGTGCCGATGGCCGCGCGCTGCCGGCGGGGGGCGAGGCGATTTTGTTTTTCCCGAGCGGCGCGGTCGGGCCGGCGTTTCTGGTCACCGACAACTTCGTGGTCATCAAGCGGTACAACGATTCTGATGCCTACGCGCTGGCGGTGGCCCATCTGGCCGACCGACTACACGGGGGCGCTCCTATTCACGCCGCCTGGCCCGCTGACGATGTCCAGCTATCGCGCGAGGAGCGGATCGAGCTGCAGCGCGGGCTCGCCCGGCTTGGCTACAAGGTCAATGAATTCCAGGGCCACATCGATTTCGATCTCAGAGATGCGATCCGCGACGTCCAGGCCAAGGCGGGCAGGGTGTCCGACGGCCACCCGGACGCGACGGTACTTGCCATCGTGCGCTCGCAATTTCGCCGGTGATTCACGGGCGGCCAGAGCTTTCCATCGCGATGAACGTGGCGCTCGGTCGCGGCACGCCCGATATCGGAACGTTCGACGCGCTGGCGCAACCTTTTCGCGAGTTCGCCAAGTGTTCGAGCGAGCGCGTGGCTGCCATGCAAGGCGAGCAATTGCCGCCAAACCGCTCGCAAGAAGCTTTACCGCATTTCTCAAGCGATTATTCTTTCGGCTGTCGCCGATCGTGACCGGGCGAGGTAAAGAAGCGACAATTGGACGAGGGGAGGACGAGATGGCACCGCGGGTTGCCCTGAGCGCTGTCGTTCCGATCACGTCGATCTCGCAGCGCCCGAGCTGACCATGGCTGGCCTCGAAGCTACCCTGCTCCTTGCCCTGCAAGCGGTTTTCAGCGGAATTCTCGTCGGAAGCGTCTACGGTGTCCTGTCCATAGGCCTCAGCCTCGCCTTCGGCGTGATGCGCATCGTCAACTTCGCGCATGGCGAGCTCGTCATGTACGGCATGTTCGCCGGCGTGATCGCCTCAACGGCGTTCGGCATCGAACCGCTGCTCATACTGCCCCTGAGCTTCCTGCTGACCGCGCTCGTGGGCATGGCGCAGTATCAGATCGTCTTCCGCCACTTCGTCGGCCATGCCACGCTCAACCAGTTGCTGGCGGCGATCGGGTGCGCGCTGGTGCTGCAGATGGTCGCGCAGCTCATTTTTGGCCCGGATGCGCGCACCGCCACCTCGATGTTCAGCGGACAATACGTGGTCATCGGCTCCTTCTTCCTGTCGAAGGCGCAGATCGTGGCCTTCGTCATCGCAGTTCTCGCAACGCTCGCCGTGGAAGTCCTGCTGCGCGGCACCGCCTGGGGCAAGTCGGTGCGCGCGGTCGCCGACGACCTCGAGGCGGCGGAGGTCGTCGGCATCAATTCGGCCACCATCAACGTGCTCGCCTTTGCCTTGGCCTGCGGGCTCGCCGGCATGGCCGGCACGGTGCTCGTCACCTATTTCCCGACCTCGCCGTCCACCGGATTCATGCTGATGCCGATCATCATCATCGCCACCACCATCGGCGGGCTCGGCAGCATCAGCGGCACGTTCCTGGGCGGCATTTTCTGCGGCGTGATCCAGCAGTTGACCGCGATGCTGTGGAATCCCGCGCTGCAGGACGTGTTCCTCTACATCCTGCTGATGCTGTTCATCGCGTACCGCCCGACCGGCTTCTTCGGCGTGAGGTCCGAATAACATGGACGCCCCGGCCCTTGACACCGACGCCAGCAAGCTCGCGGCACCGCCGCGCACGAACGCGCAGGTGCGCACGCTGCTGACGTTCGCCATTCCGATCGCCATCGTCGCCGTTCTGCCGCTGCTGCCGTTCATCAACAATTATGTGATCGCCGCGACCGTGCGGGCGCTCATCTTCATCACGCTCGGCCAGGCCTGGAACGTGGTGGCCGGCATCGGCGGGCTGTTGTCGCTCGGCCACGGCGTCTTTCTCGGCATTGGCTGCTACACGACCGGAATCCTATTCAACAGGTACGGCATTCCACCCTGGATCGGCGTGTGGGGCGGAGCGCTGCTTTCACTCCTGTTTGCGCTGGTGATGGGCACCATGACGTTGCGCATGCGCGGCATCTTCTTCGCGCTCGCCACCGTCGCGATGTCGCTCGCGCTGGTCCAGCTCTCGCGCCACTACGTCGACCTGACCGGCGGCGCCGACGGGCTCGCGCTGAGATTCTTCGGCGACTCGCTGTGGGCATTGCAGTCGCGCACGCCGACGCCGTTCCTCTACGGCGCGCTCGCCGTTGTGATCCTGTATTACGCCCTCACGCGTCTCATTCTCAGGAGCCGGTTCGGCCTCGAAATGATGGCCGTGCGCGACGACGAGGTCGCCGCCGCGGCCGCCGGGGTGGCCGTGTTTCGCACCAAGCTCTTGGGATTCGTGGTCAGCGCCATCATGACTTCGATGGCGGGCGGGCTCTACATGCAGTATTACATGGCGATCGATCCGGAGGCCGCCTTCGGTCTGTCGCAGGCAATCCAGCTCCAGCTTCCCGCCCTCCTCGGCGGCATCGGGACCGCCTGGGGCCCGATCATCGGCGGCGCCATCATGGTGTTCCTGTCCGAAGTGACGAACTGGGGCGCCGCCAAGGTCGCTATCGAAGGCGTCGATATTCTGGTCTACGGCATCATGCTGCTGGTCGTCGTGCTGCGGGCGCCCAAGGGCATCGTCGGCCTGCTGTCGCGCCAGTTCAGCGGACGGACGCGATGACCGCGACCGCGCTCGAAGTGCGCGACATCGGGCGCAACTTCGGCGGCTTGGTGGCGCTGCGAGACGTCTCGTTCAGCGTACACGAGGGCGAGGTGATGGGCCTGATCGGCCCGAATGGCGCTGGCAAGTCGACGCTGTTCGAGATCATCAGCGGCAACATTCCGCCGACTACCGGCCGCGTCTTCTATTTCGGCAATGACTGCACGAGCACCCCGCCGCACCTGCGGCGGCGGGCGGGCATGTGCCGCACGTTCCAGAAAGTGCGGCTGTTCGAGAGCATGACCGTCGCCGACAATATCCGCGTATCGGCTTCCCAATGCGTGCCAGAGGGCCGCGGCGTGACCGGGGAAGTCACTGCCATTCTTGCCCACCTTCGCCTCGAGGCGCAGGCGCATCGGCTGCCGTCCGAACTAACGCTGGCCGACCGCAAGCGGGTCGAGATCGGCCGCGCCATCGCCGGCCACTGCCGGCTGTTGATGCTCGATGAGAGCATGTCGGGGTTGACGCACGAGGAGGCACAGCATCTCATTAGCGAAGTTCTCGCGCTCAACAGCGCGCGCGGGATCACGGTGATCGTGGTGGAACACGTGCTGTCGGTGCTCGCGGCCATGGTCAAGCGCCTTGTCGTGCTGCACAACGCGACCGTGATCGCCGACGGCACGCCGACGCAGATCGCCAACGACCCGGTCGTGATCGAGGCCTATCTCGGGACCAAGCAGAAGGCGTTGCGATGACGCTGCTGGCGGTCGACAAGCTCAGCGTGGCCTACGGCGACCTGTTCGCCGTGCGCGAGGTATCGTTTGAGGTCGATCGCGGGACTGTGTTCGTGCTGCTCGGCGCCAACGGCGCGGGCAAGACCAGCATCCTGCGCACGATCTCGGGACTTATTCCGGCGCGCTCAGGGACTGTCATGGCGGAAGACGTGCGCCTGAACGGCCTTGCGCCCCACCAGGTGGCGCGCGCGGGGATCGCGCACGTGCCCGAGGGCCGGCGCATCTTTCCCAATCTCACGGTCGAGGAAAACCTCGTCGTGAGCTACCTCGCCGAGCGGGCGCCGGTCGCACCCGCCGCCGCGCTTGCCGCGGTTTACGACCTGTTCCCGCGGCTCGCCGAACGGCGGCGCCAGGCGGGCGGAACGCTGTCGGGGGGCGAACAACAGATGCTCGCCATCGGCCGGGCGATGATGAACTTCCCAAAGCTTTTGATGGCGGACGAGCCCTCGCTCGGCCTCTCGCCTCTGCTCGCGGAGCTTGTATTCGAGCGCCTCGGTGACATCCGCAAGCAGGGTACCACCATCCTGTTGGTCGAGCAGAATGCCACTTGCCTCGATTTGGCCAGCCGCGGGATCATCCTGGTGAACGGCCGCGTGGCGCTTGCGGGCGACCGCGATGCGCTCCGGGACTCGGAGTTCGTTCGCCGCGCCTATCTCGGCGTTTAAACGTTGGAGCTTATTCGGTAATATAGCCAGTCAATTCGCAATGGGAGGACGTCCATGAGAATCACGCGCAGAGCAGGACTGAAGGGCCTGATGGCCGGAGCGGCGACGGTCGCGATGCCCGCGATCGCGCGAGCGCAGGTGCCCGACATCGTGATCGGCGCGCCGAACTCGCTCACCGGCGGGATCGGCGAGGGCGGCCAGCGCACGGTGTGGGCGCTGCAAATCGCGATTGACCAGATCAATCGCGAGGGCGGCATCAAATCGCTCGGCGGCGCCAAGCTCAAGCTCGTCGTTGCGGACACCTCGTCCGAGAACCCGACCCAGGCGGCGAGCGTCGCGCGCCGCATGATCGACCAGGACAAGGCGATCCTGCTCGTCGGCGCCACCGCGAGCTCGATGACGCTCGCGCTGCAGATCGAGTCGGAGAAGTCGGAGATCCCGCTCATCACCAACTCGTACGCCGACAGCATCGTCGCCCGCGGCTACAAGTACACCTTCAAGATCACTCCGCAGGGCGGCGGCATCTGGAACTGGTCGATGACCAGCGCCTACGACCTGTGGAAAGTCACCAAGGGCAGCCCGCCCAAGTCGGCGCTCATCTTCATGAGCAACGACGCTGTCGGGCTGATCGTGCAGAAGCAGCTTCCCGAGCACGCCAAGACGCTCAATCTCGATGTCCCGTTCTCGCAGTCGTTCCAGATGGGATTGAGCGACCCCTCGGTCGCCGTCGCACCGGTGCTGCGCTACAAGCCCGATCTGATCTTCCTCGGCGGGTTCCCCAACGACATTATCCTGATCATCAAGGCCCTGCGCGGCGTCGGCGTCACCGCGCCGATCTTCGGCGCCGGACCCGCCGGCTACGATTCGACCGGAAAAGGACTGGGCACGGCGTCCGATCGGTTCTTTGCGCCGATGATCTGGAACTGGGATCTCGCCATACCGGGAAACAAAGAGTTCGTGGCGGCCTACAAGGCGGCCCAGCCGAACCAACCCTATCCGCCCGCTAACGAGATGCTGGGCGGCAGCTATTCGATCGGGCGGATCATCGCGCAGGCGTTGGAGAAGGCGGCGAGCCGCGATCCCAAGAAGCTGCGTGATGTGCTCGCCACGACCGAGTTCACCAACCTGCCGATGCCGGCGACCAAGATCAAGTTCGGCGACAACGGTCTCAACATCCATAATGTGGGCGTGTTGGCCGAATGGATCAAAGGCGAGATCCGCACGGTGTGGCCGAAGGAACTCCAGACCGTTCAGCCGCTGCTGTGAAGCTCGCCTGAGTCGGTCAGGGTGATCGTGCCGCTCGGTGGGCGGGGCGGCAGGGTCAACGATATGCAAGGGCTGGCTGCGCCCGCCGCTCGGTTGCGCCGCAGGCTGGT
>DATBWJ010000137.1:0-17535 GCA_036514935.1 Xanthobacteraceae bacterium | reverse complement strand
GCTCGATCCGCTCGATTGATTCGGTGATCCTGGCCAGTTTCGCCGCCGGCTCCGCCTGCCCGCGCTCGGCGCGGTCGAGCCGGTCGGTGACGCGCGCAAACTGTGCGTTTGCGGACTTGGCGGACTGATCGAGCGCCGCCTTCAGTCCGGTAAGCTCGGCGTCAAGGCGCGCAACCGCCGCGAGCGCCCGCGTCTCGGCGTCCGTTGCGCTCGCCTTCGCGCGCGAAAGGTCCGGCAAGGCCTGTAGGCCAGCGGTTGCGGCCGACCCCGCCGCCGCCCCGAGAGCGACCGCGACCGCGACCACCGTCACCCGGCTCACCCGCGGCAGTGGCCAGAGCCGCCAGATCGGCAGGCCCGGCGCCTTGCCATCGCTGACCGCCGCGCATGGCGGTGCCGGCGTCGCCTCCTGCGGCCCACTCTGCGTCAAGTCTGTTGGAGGTGGCGGCGGATCGGCCGGTCTTGCCTCGACCGGCGCGCATTCGGTCTTCGAATCTGCCTTGGTCCCCTCGCGCTCAAGCCCCGCGGGTCCGTTCGCGGGGGCGTTCGGCTCGGCGTCCGGCGTGCTCATGGTCTACTCCCGGTTGGTCGTTCACCAACCGGTAACCATGATTGCTTGCCAATTGGTTACCCGGGAGCCCTCAGGTGTGCAGGCCGCTGGCCGCCGCCAGCGCCTTGAGCGAGGTTTCCGGCCGCGCGCCCATGTGCTGGATGACCTCGGCCGCCGCGAGCCCGCCGAGGCGGGCACAGGCGCCGTGGTCCATGCCGCGCGACAGGCCGAACAGAAATCCGGAGGCGAACAGATCGCCGGCGCCCGTCGAATCCACGAGGCTGTTGATCGGGAATGCCGGCACCTCGGTCAGATGGTTCGGCGTGACCACCACGCAGCCCTTCTCGCTGCGGGTGACGACCGCAAGGCGGGCGTCCTCGCGCAGGGCGGCGGTCGCCGCGTCAAAATCGGCGGTCCCATAAAGGCTCTTCAATTCGCTCTCGTTGGCGAACAAGATGTCGACCGTGCCCCTGCGCACCAGTTCGAGGAATTCGTCGCGATAGCGGTCGACGCAGAAGGCGTCCGACAGCGTGAGCGCCACCTGCCGGCCGGAGTCATGGGCGGCCTTCGCCGCCTTGACGAACGCGTCCTTGGCGTCCGGCGGGTCCCACAGGTAGCCTTCCAGGTAGGTGATGGCGGCGCTGGCAATCAGGGCGGCATCGATGTCGCTCGGGTGCAGGTTCTGAGCGGCGCCGAGATAGGTATTCATGGTGCGCTCGCCGTCGGGCGTGACGAGCACGTAGCAGCGCGCGGTGGAAGGGCCGTCGGCGGAGGGCGGCGTGCCGAACGCGACGCCGGCCGCGCGAATGTCATGAGCGAACACGCGGCCGAGCAGGTCGTCCTTGACCTTGCCGACGAAGGCCGCGCGCCCGCCGAAGCTCGCCACACCGACGACCGTGTTGGCGGCCGAGCCGCCGGAGCTTTCGATCGCCGGCCCCATCGCCTGATAGATCTGCTCGGCGCGCGCCTCGTCGATCAGGGTCATCGCGCCCTTGCGCATGTCGTGCAGGGCAAGAAAATCCTCCTCGGTGCGCGCGATCACGTCGACAATGGCATTGCCAATGCCGACAACGTCATACCGAACGCTCATTTCGTCGTCCCATGATCACGACAGAGGGGAATCTTATCCGCTGCGGCCGGGCTTCGTGGCTGGCGGGAGCGGTTTCTAACGATCAAGGACTATTATGTAAACTCCTCGCGGAAACATCGATCTCTTGCAAAACGCGCCGATGAACTGAAAAACCATCCCCGCGATCATGCGCTGATCGCCGGTGCCGATCGTTGGTTCAATCCAATTCCGGAACCTGTCCATGTCACTCGCGCGCGACGTGACCACGGTCGGCTCGGCGACGCTGCTTTCGCGTCTGCTTGGCTTTTTCCGCGACGTTGGCATTGCTGCCGTTCTCGGCGCGGGCGCGCTGTCGGACGCCTATTTCGTGGCGTTGCAGATCCCCAACCTGTTTCGCCGTTTGCTCGCCGAGGGCGCGCTGAACTCGGCATTCGTGCCGATGTGGATGCGCATCCGCGACGAGAGTGGCGGCGCGCGCCGCTTTGGCGAGGAAGTGCTCGGCACCATGCTCGTGGCGCTCGCGGCGTTCGCGGTCCTGTGCGTCGTGTTCGCGCCGACTGTCGTCGCGCTCATCGCGCCGGGGTTCGGGGTCGAGGACGCGCGCTTTGCCGACGCCGTGGAGTTCGTGCGGCTGTCGGCGCCCTATGTAGCCGTCGCGGCGCTGGTCGCCGTGTCGAGCTCGATCCTCAATGCCGAGGCACGGGTGGCCGCGGCGGCGTTCGGGCTCGTGGCCTTCAACGGCGTCATGCTGGTGGCGGTCATCGCCGTCGTCTTCCTCGGGCCGTCCCGGCGAGCGGGCGACATCCTCTCGGTTGCAGTCGTGCTGGCGGGACTAGCGCAGTTGCTCCTGGTCGGCGCCGCGTTGTGGCGACTGCCGCAGCGCCCGCGTCGGCCGATCGTGAGCGCCTCCGCCAACCTGCGGCGTTTTTTCGCGAAGGCGGTCCCGGGCGTGCTGGCCGGCGGCGTCCCGCAATTGAAGCTGATCGTGGGCACAATGGTGGCCTCGTCCTCGCCGTCGGCCGTGTCCTGGCTTTATTACGCCAATCGGCTCTACGAATTGCCGCTCGGCGTCGCTTCGGTCGCCATCGCTTCGGCGCTGGCGCCGCGGATCGCCGCCAGCGTGCGCGTCGGCGAGCGGGCCGAGATCGCGGCGGCGCAGTCGCGCGCCCTGGAAATCGCGCTTGGCCTGGCGCTGCCCGCCGCCGTGGCGTTCGCGGCGCTGTCGGAGCCGATCGCCGGCGCCCTGTTCGAGCGTGGCGCTTTCGGCCGGCAGGAAACGGCGGCAGTGGCCGCCGCGCTGACGGCGATATCGGCCGGGCTGCCCGGCCATGTGCTCGAAAAGGTGCTCGGCGCGGTCTCCTTCGCCCACCAAGACACCCGTACGCCGATGGGCGCGGCGCTGGCCGGCCTTGCGGTCGCCGCCGCCATGGCCGTGCTGCTCTTCCCGCGCTACGGGCATGTGGGCGTTGCCGCCGCTATTGCCGTTTCCGGCTGGATCGGCGCCACCTTGCTGGCTATCGTGCTGCTGCGCCGGGGATGGCTCGCAATCGACGCCGCGGCCTGGCGGCGCCTGTCCCGGATCGCGGCGGCAACCGGCGTCATGGGCGCAGGCATCCTCGCCGGTGACGAGTTGCTCGCGGTCATGTTCGACGTGACCTCGACCTCGCCGCGGCGAATCGCTGCGCTCGCGACGCTCGTCGTCGGGGGCCTGGGCATTTACCTCCTCGCCCTGCAGAGGCTCGGGATCGGCCGGCTGCGCGAGATGATCGCCGCCGTTAGGCAACGCATCTAGCGCCTCTTGCACGGCGACCGAGGGGCGTGGCATGGACGCGCCACACGGCGAGGATTCGCGATGGCGAACAGAGAGCGAGTTTTTTCCGGGGTGCAGCCCACCGGCAACCTGCATCTCGGCAACTATCTCGGCGCGATCATCAAGTTCGTCGAGCTACAGGATCACTACGACTGCATCTACTGCGTGGTCGATCTCCACGCGATCACGGTGTGGCAGGACCCGTTCGAGCTGCCGCGGGCGACGCGCGAAGTGACCGCGGCGTTCCTGGCGTGCGGGATCGATCCCAGCAAGCACATCGTATTCAACCAGAGCCAAGTCGCCGAGCACGCGGAACTTGCCTGGGTGTTCAACTGCGTCGCCCGTCTGGGCTGGCTCAATCGAATGACGCAGTTCAAGGAGAAGGCGGGCAAGGATCGCGAGAACGCCTCGGTCGGACTCTATGCCTATCCCAACCTGATGGCGGCCGACATCCTGGTCTATCGCGCGACCCACGTGCCGGTCGGCGAGGACCAGAAGCAGCATCTCGAACTGTCGCGCGACATCGCGCAGAAATTCAACCACGATTTTGCCGACAGCATCCGGGCGCGCGGCTTCGGCGATGAATTCTTTCCGCCGCCAGAGCCGCTGATTCAGGGCCCCGCGACGCGGGTTATGTCGCTGCGCGACGGCACCAAGAAAATGTCGAAGTCCGATGCGTCCGACTTCTCGCGCATCAACCTCACCGACAGCGACGACCTGATCGCCCAGAAGATCAGGCGCGCCAGGACCGACCCCGACCCGCTGCCGCACGAAGACAAGGCCCTGCTGACGCGGGCGGAGGCCGACAATCTGGTCGGCATCTACGCCGCCCTGGCCGGCCGCACCAAGACCGAGGTGCTCAAGGAACTGGGGGGCGCGCAGTTCTCGACCTTCAAGGCGGCGTTGATCGACCTGCTCGTCGCCAAGCTCGGCCCGATCCGCGCGGAGCTGACGCGCCTGCTCAGGGATCCGGCGCATATCGAGGCGGTGCTTGCCGACGGCGCCGCGCGCGCGCGGATGATCGCGGCCGGCACGATGAATGCGGTCAAGGACATCGTCGGGCTGATCCACAGTTGATGGATGCGCGGCGCGGGCGCTTGTCCTCAGCCGCCCCCTCGTGCCACCTTGGCCGGCCACGGTTGCATCGGAGAGCGCTGTGACCCGCAGGCGCCGCAGCTACGAACCCGGCCACAAGCCCAAGTTCCTGGTGATCATCGACGATTCGCCGGAATGCGATCGCGCCATCTACTACGCCAGCCGCCGTTCCGCGCGCATCGGCGCGCAGGTGCTGATGTGCCGCGTGATCGAAACCAAGGATCACAGCCAGCAGTGGCTCGGCGTCGCCGATATCATGCGCGCCGAAGCGCAGGAGCAAGCGCGTGCGGTGCTGGCGCAGGCAGCGGCGCGCGCCAACGGTGTCGCCGGAATCACGCCCGAGCAGGTCATCCGCGAAGGCCCGAAGGCGGCGGAAATCTTCAAGCTGATCGACGAGGACGAGGATATCGCCGTGCTGGTGCTGGCGGCCGGAACCGCCAAGGAAGGCCCCGGCCCGCTGGTCTCGGACCTGAGCAAGACGGCCGGCACGTTCCCGATCCCGGTCGCGATCGTGCCCGGGCACCTCACGGACGAGGAGTTGGACGCGATGTCGTGAGGCCACGGCCCGGCGGCCGCCACCACACCGCGGGCGCGGTCCGCGGGCCTGGGATGACCGCTGCCCGCCCCATGCGGTTGACCCCCATCCCAAGAAGACCCATGTATATGCTGTTGCGGCCCCGCGGGCCGTTGATCCCGCGTCGGCGAAGGAGCTGAGCATGTTCATCCAGACCGAGGCGACCCCCAACCCGGCGACGCTGAAATTCCTGCCCGGCCGGGAGGTCCTGCGCGACGGCACGATCGAGGTGCGCACCAAGTCCGAAGCAGCGAGGTCGCCGCTCGCGGAGCGCCTGTTCGAACTTCCAGGCGTTGCCGGTGTGTTCTTCGGCAGCGATTTCATCACCGTCACCAAAAGCGCCGGCGAGTGGCCGCAGCTCAGGCCTGCGATTCTGGGCGCGATCATGGAACACTACATGTCCGGCGCGCCGCTGCTGCACGAGGACGGCCAGACCGAGCCCGCGCCCGATGAATTCTTCGAGGCCCGGGATGCCGACACCGTTGCCACGATCAAGGAGTTGATCGAGACGCGCGTGCGGCCGGCCGTCGCCAACGATGGCGGCGACATCACCTTCCGCGGCTACAAGGACGGCGTCGTCTACCTCAACATGCGGGGCGCGTGCTCCGGTTGCCCGTCGTCGACGGCGACGCTCAAGCACGGCATCCAGAACCTGCTGCGGCACTTCGTTCCCGAGGTGGTCGAAGTCCGTCCGGTGTAAGCGGACCAACAGAGCCACCGACCAGGTCCCAGCCGAAGCGAGCGGATGCGTCTTCTTGCCATCGACACCGCGCTGGCCGCCTGCTCGGCCGCCGTCTTCGACTCCCAATGTGGAGTGGTGGCGAGCGAATCGCAGCCGATGGTGCGTGGCCATGCCGAGGCCTTGATGCCGCTCATCGCGCGCGTCATGCGCGCTGCCGGCGTGGCGTTCAGCGAGATCGAGCGGATCGCCGTCACCGTCGGGCCGGGCAGCTTCACCGGCTTGCGGGTGGGGGTCGCTGCCGCGCGCGGGATTGCGCTCGCAGCCGGCACGCCAGCGGTCGGGATCACGACGCTGGCGGCATTCGCGGCGCCCAATCTCGCGGTCGGCGGCGGGACTCCCGTGCTGGCGGCGATCGACGCCCGTCACCACCACGTCTACATGCAGATGTTCGAGCCGAGCGGCGCACCGCGCCACCCCGCGCGCATTGCGACGATCGCGGAGGCGGTGGTGGCGGCCGCGGCCGCGCCCAGCCGCCTCGCCGGTTCCGCCGCAGCCCTTATCGCCAACGCATGGCCGCAGGGAGCGGGGGAGCCATTGGTCATCGACGCCCGCGATGCTCCCGACATCGAATGGGTCGCCCGCCTCGGCGCCGCCGCCGACGTGACCGGCGCCATGCCCAAGCCCCTGTACCTGAGCGCGCCCGATGTACGGCCGCCGCTGAGCATGCTGGCCCGCCGATGATCGGCTTGCTGGCGCGCTTGTTCGACCGCGAGCCAGCCCTCTCGCAAGCGGGGCCGGGGGACGCCGCGGCGATCTCGGCGCTCCACGGCGCCTGCTTCAAGCGCGGCTGGGCGCAGCATGAATTCGAGCGCCTGCTGACCGAGCGCAATGTGCTCGCGCACCGCGCGACGCACGGCCGCGTGCTCGTCGCCTTCATCCTGTCGCGCATGGTCGACGGCGAGGCCGAGATCCTATCGATCGCAGTGGCTCACTCGCGGCGGCAGCGGAGACTCGGGCGCCGACTGCTCGAACTCCACCTCGGCCGCCTGGCCGGACTCGGTGTGCGCGCGGTCTTTCTCGAAGTCGACGAGGACAACGAGCCTGCCCGGCGGCTCTATCGCGCCACCGGCTTTCGCGAAGTCGGACGACGCCACGCCTACTACCCGCACGGGGAGCAGGCTGCGGCCGCGCTCGTGCTGCGACGCGACTTGTGAAATCAGCGATAGGCGGCTGTCGATTCGGCGACTATAATGGCAGCATCAATGACAGGATTGAATTGACACGGCAGTTACGAACGATGGCAGAGCCGAAGCGCGACGAGAACGAAATGGGCAACATCGAGGCGCGATGCGTCACGAAGGGCATGCGCATGACCGAGCAGCGGCGCGTGATCGCGCGCGTGCTGTCGGCAGCCGCCGACCACCCGGACGTCGAGGAACTGCACCGCCGCTGCGCCGACGTCGATCCGCGCATCTCGATCTCGACCGTCTACCGCACGGTCAATCTGTTCGAGGAGGCGGGGATCATCGAGCGCCACGATTTCCGCGAGGGCCGTGCGCGCTACGAAACAATGCGGGAAAACCATCACGACCATCTCATCAACCTGCGCACCGGCGAGGTGATCGAGTTCCAGTCGGAGGAAATCGAGCGCCTGCAGGCCGAAATCGCGCGCAAGCTGGGATTCAAGCTCGTCGACCACCGGCTCGACCTCTATGCCGTGCCGCTCGACGACAAGGCCAAGTCCTGATGTTGCGGATCGCGGTCGTCGGCGTCGCGATCGGCGCGATTACGGCCGCACTCATCCCGTTCCAATGGATCGCGGTTCGCTTCAGCCTGCCGGCGCGCCGCCGCATCCCGGTTCTCTATCACCGCATGGTCTGCGCGCTGCTCGATGTGCGCGTCGCCGTGATCGGCAAGAGGATCGAGGAACGCCCGCTGCTCATCGTGTCCAACCACGTCTCCTGGCTCGACATCAGCGTGATCACGTCGGTCTGCCCCGTGGTGTTCGTGGCCAAGCACGAGGTCGCCAACTGGCCGTTCTTCGGGCTGCTGGCCAGGCTGCAGCGCTCCGTATTCGTTGATCGCACGCGGCGCCACAAGACGCCCGACGCGAACTCCGCGATCGCGCAGCGCCTGGCCGACGGCGACCCCGTCGTCTTGTTCGGCGAGGGCACATCGAGCGACGGCAACCGCGTGCTGCCGTTTCGCACCGCGCTCATCGGATCGGCGCGCGATGCGCTGGCGCAGGCCGAGCATGTGCGGCGCGTGTGGATCCAGCCGCTCTCGCTTGCCTACACCGGGTTGCTGGGAATGCCGCTTGGTCGTCAGCACCGCCCGATCGTTGCCTGGTATGGCGACTTCCGGCTGTGGCCGCATCTGTTGGGCGTGGCGCGGCGCGGCGGGATCGACGTGGTGCTGACCTGGGGCGAGCCCATCGCGTTTGACGAGAGCTCCGATCGCAAGGCAGTGGCGCGCGCGCTTGAAACCTCGGTCCGCCGCCTCACCTCGCTGGCGCTGCGCGGCCGCGCCCAGGAAGCCCTGGCGGCCTGATCGATCGGCCGCCGGCCATGGAGCGCGGGCCGCCACCGCCGGTTGGCAAGCTCGCGGCATTCCTTTTTGCGCCAAAACCGGCTATCACGGAGCAGGCATCACCCGGGGCGTCGGCCGCCCGGGATTTGAGCGCGGCAGCACAGGCTTGATGCCCGCATCGGGGCCAATGGCCCGGAAGGATCGGATAATTCGGCCCGCAATGAGCGGAAACCGCAAGCTCTACGTCAAATCCTACGGATGCCAGATGAACGTCTACGATTCGCATCGTATGGCGGACACGCTGACGCGCGAAGGTTTTGTCGAGACGGCGGAGCCGGCGCAGGCCGATGTGATCATCCTCAACACCTGCCACATCCGGGAAAAGGCGGCCGAAAAAGTCTATTCGGAGCTCGGCCGCATGCGCGCGCTCAAGCGCGCGGCGGCGCGCGATGGCCGCCGCGTGATGCTGGCGGTGGCGGGCTGCGTCGCCCAGGCCGAGGGCGAAGAGATCATCCGCCGAGCGCCGGCGGTCGATCTCGTGGTGGGTTCGCAGAACTACCACAGGCTGCCTGACCTGATCGCCCGCGCCGCGCACGGCCAGGTGGTCGAGACCGCGTTTCCGATCGAGGACAAGTTCGATCATCTCGCGCCCGCAACCTCGGCGGCCACGCGTGCACGCGGCGTCAGCGCGTTTGTGACGGTGCAGGAAGGCTGCGACAAGTTCTGCACCTTCTGCGTGGTGCCCTATACCCGCGGCGCCGAGGTGTCGCGGCCGGTGGAGAAAATCGTCGCCGAGGTCGAGCGCCTCACCGCGGCTGGCGTGCGCGAGATCACGCTGATCGGCCAGAACGTCAACGCCTACCACGGCGAAGGTCGTGACGGCCGGCCATGGACGCTCGGTCGGCTGATCGAGCGGGTGGCGAGGATTCCCGTCATCGCGCGGCTGCGCTACACCACCAGTCATCCCAGCGATGTCGACGACAGCCTGATCGCTGCGCACCGCGATCTTCCTTGTCTGATGCCCCAGCTTCATCTGCCCGTGCAATCCGGCTCCGACCGGATTCTCGCGGCCATGAACCGTCGCCACACGCGCGCCGACTACCTGCGCGCGATCGAACGGCTGCGTGCCGCGCGCGCAGACCTTGCGTTCACGTCGGACTTCATCGTCGGATTCCCCGGCGAGAGCGAGCAGGACTTCCGCCACACCCTGCGCGTCGTCGACGAGGTCGGCTATGCAAGCGCGTTTTCCTTCAAGTACTCGCCGCGTCCCGGCACGCCGGCCGCCGAACGCGGCGACCAGATCGACGAGGCGGAAAAGGTCGCGCGCCTGGCGCGATTGCAAGAGGCGATCGAGCGGCACCGCCAGCACTTCAACGCGCGCTGCCGCGGCCGCAGGCTTGCGGTCCTGTTCGAACGGCCGGGGCGCCACGCCGGCCAGATCGTCGGCCGCTCGCCCTATCTGCAGCCGGTGCAGGCGATGGCGCCGTCGGCATTGATCGGCGAAATCGCCGAGGTCGAGATCACCGATATCGGGACCAACAGCTTGTTCGGGCGCCTGGCCGAGGCGACTTCCGCCACAGCGCGCGAGCCCGGCCTTGCGACGCAACAGGCCTGAATGCGCGCGCGCGGACCCGACAACGGATTTGCTGCCGTGGGCGAGGACAGCGGCCAGATCGTGCTCGCCTTCGACGACAACAGGCTGGCCTCCACCTTGTTCGGCGAATATGGGCAGAACCTCGCACTGATCGAACGCCGGCTCGGCGTGGTCGCCGACCAGCGCGGCAACCACGTCACGATCGCGGGCCCGCGCCAAGCGTGCGAGCAGGCGCGCCATGTTCTCGATGGCCTCTACGAGCACATCCGGACCGGACACGATCTTTCCGCCGGTGACGTCGAGGGCGCCATTCGGCTGGCGATCGCGCAGGGCTCTCTGTTTGACGACGACCAAGTCGCGGCGGCGCAGCGCTTCCAGGAGATCAACCTGCGCAAGCGGCTGGTGCGCGCGCGCACGCCGAATCAGGACGCCTATATCCGCGCGCTCGCGCGCAACGCGCTGGTGTTCGGCACCGGACCCGCCGGCACCGGCAAGACCTGGCTTGCCGTCGGCTATGCGATTTCGCTGTTGGAGCGCAAGCAGGTCGACCGCATCATTCTCTCCCGCCCGGCGGTCGAGGCCGGCGAGCGGCTCGGTTTCCTGCCGGGCGACATGCGCGAGAAGGTGGACCCCTACCTGCGCCCGCTCTACGACGCTCTCTACGATCTGATGGACCCGCGCATCGTCGAGCGCGCCTTGCAAACCGACGAAATCGAGATCGCCCCGCTTGCATTCATGCGTGGCCGCACGCTCGCCAATGCCGCCGTCATCCTCGACGAGGCGCAGAACGCGACCTCCATGCAGATGAAAATGTTCCTGACCCGGCTGGGCGAGAACAGCCGCATGATCGTCACCGGCGATCCGAGCCAGGTCGATCTGCCGCACGGGCAGACCTCGGGGCTCGCCGAGGCGACCCGGCTGCTCGCCGAAGTCGACGAGGTCGCCCATGTCGTGTTCACGGCGAAAGACGTGATCCGCCATGAACTCGTCACGCGTATCGTCGAGGCCTACGACAAGGCGGCCGGGCGCAAGCGCGAGGGCACGGAATGAGCGGCCGTGACGGGCCCGCGATTGACGTCGTCATTCAGTCGCCGCGGTGGAACTCGGTTCCGAGGCTGAGGCCGCTGCTGCGGCGTGCGATCGAGGCGGCCGCACCGGATTCGATGGCAGACGCGCAAGCCGCGATCATATTGACGAACGACGCCGCGATCCGCGCGCTCAATCGTCGCTGGCGCAGCCGCGACGAGCCAACCAACGTGCTGTCCTTTCCCGCCGCCGCAACCAAGGCGGCGACGGGCGGCCGGCGCTATCTCGGCGACATCGTGATCGCCCATGAGACGACGGCGCGCGAGGCGCGCGCGGACGGCAAGCCGTTCGCACACCATCTTACCCATCTCGCCGTCCATGGCTTTCTGCACCTTTTGGGTTACGATCACCGATCGGACGAAGAAGCCGAAGTCATGGAGCGCCGGGAGCGCGAGATTTTGGCGCGGCTCGGTGTCCCGGATCCCTACGCGATGCGCGATGTCGAGGCCTGACGGACACGCCATGCCTGACTCCGATGCGGCCAATGACGGCGCGGCGCCGCCGCGCAATCTTCCGGTCCCAATATCCGCCCCCCGCGCGGTGGCGGGCGAGCGTGCCGAGAGCTGGCTCGGCCGCGTCATGCGGGCGGTATTCGGATGGCGGACCGGTTCGCTGCGCGCCGATCTCGAGAACGTGCTGGGCACGATGGCGATCGATGCCGGCTTCTCGCCGACCGAGCGCACGATGCTCAAGAATATCCTCAGCCTGCGCGAGCGGCGGGTCGATGACGTCACGGTGCCGCGCGCCGACGTCGTGGCGGTGCCCCACGACATCGTGCTTGGCGAACTGATGAAGGTTTTCGAGAGCGCTGGTCATTCCCGGCTGGTGGTCTACGAAGACACGCTCGACGATCCGGTCGGCATGGTTCACATCCGCGACCTGGTCACCTTCATGACGAAGCGCGCGGCCGCCAGCCCCAAAACCGGCCGCAAGAAGACGCCCCCCGCCGGCCTCGATCTCAAGGCCGTCGACCTGGCGATGCCGCTGTCTGCGGCCAAGCTCGTGCGGCCGCTTCTGTTCGTGCCGCCTTCGATGCCCGTCATCGATCTCCTGGCCAAGATGCAGGCCACCCGCATCCATCTTGCGCTCGTCGTCGACGAGTACGGCGGCACCGATGGGCTCGTTTCGATCGAAGACATCGTGGAGGAGGTCGTCGGCGAGATCGAGGATGAGCACGACGAGGCCGGCCCTCATGCCGTGGTGCAGCAGTACGACGGCTCGTACCTGGCTGATGCCCGCGCCAGCCTCGAGGACGTCGTTGCGAGCGTCGGCAGCGAGTTCGACGTCGGCGATGCCGCCAGAGAGGTCGACACGCTCGGCGGCTATCTGGTGACGCGGATCGGCCGCGTGCCGGTGCGCGGGGAACTCGTTCCCGGCCCGGATTCCTTCGAGTTTGAAGTGCTCGACGCCGATCCGCGGCGCATCAAGAAGATCCGCATCTATCGCACCAGGGATCGCGAGCGCGAGCGGCGCCGCCGGCAAGGCGGCGTGGCTGTGCTCGCCGCGCCCTCACCCGACCCTGCGACGAGCGGCAACCAACTCGGGCCGCTCAAGGACGCCCCTTAGTCGTGATGCTCGCCCGTCTCGCCGATCCGATCGTGCTGGCGTGGGGGTGGCGACGCGCCCTGATCGCATCTTTGGCTGGCGCCGCCTCGACGCTTGCCCTCGAACCATTCTCGCTGTGGCCGGTCATGCTGGTCACGTTCCCGGTCCTGGCCTGGCTCATCGACGGCATCGCCGCTCGCGGCTGGACCGGCCTGCGCGCGGCGGCCGCAATCGGTTGGTGCTTCGGCTTCGGCTACTGCCTCGCCGGTCTCTACTGGCTGGGTTACGCGCTCCTGGTCGACGCCAAGACTTTCGGCTGGATGCTGCCTTTCGCCGTCATCGGCGTGCCGGCGGGGCTTGCGATCTTCACCGCATTCGGCGTGGCGCTCGCGCGCGCGCTGTGGACGCCCGGGGCGACGCGCATCCTCACGCTGGCGGCCGCCCTCACCGCGTCGGAATGGCTGCGCGGCAATGTCCTCACCGGCTTTCCGTGGAACGCCTTTGGCTACGCGCTGACCGGACCCCTTGTGCTGGCCCAGAGCGCGGCGCTCGTCGGCCTGTGGGGCCTCACGTTCGTGGCGGTCGCGGTGTTTTCGAGCCCGGCGGCGCTCGCCGACGACAAGAAATCGCCGGGGATCTGGCTGGCGCCCGGCGTCGCGGCCATCGTGCTCATCGCCATGTGGGTCTATGGCGCCGCTCGGCTGGCGGCGACGCCGACCACGCTGGTGGAGGGGGTGCGCCTGCGGATCATGCAGCCGAACCTCCAGCAGGACACCAAGTTCAACTACGCGGCCAAGCCGGAGGTTTTGCGCCGATATTTCGAGCTCTCGGCCCGCGCGAGCAGTCCCCGTTCCTCGGCCCTCGGAGATGCAACCCATCTGATCTGGCCGGAGTCGCCGTTCCCGTTTTTTCTGGCGCGCGAGCCGGACGTGCTTGCCGCCATCGCCGACCTGCTGCCCACGGGCACGGTCCTCATCACTGGCGCCATGCGGGCCGAGGAATCCGGGTCAAAGGGCGAAATTACCCGGGCCTATAACTCCATCTACGTCATCGATGATGGCGGCGCGATCGTGCAGGTCTACGACAAGGTCCATCTAGTGCCGTTCGGCGAGTATCTGCCCATGCGGGACGTGCTCGAACGGTGGGGATTGATGCCGCTCACCAAGGTGCCGGGCGGATTTAGCGCCGGCGACCGTCACCGCACGCTGCCCATTCCGCGCGCGCCGCCTTTCCTGCCGCTCGTCTGTTACGAGATCGTCTTTCCGGGCGCGGCCATCCCGCGCGGCATCGACCGGCCGAGCTGGATCGCCAACCTGACCAACGACGGCTGGTTCGGCATCAGCACCGGTCCCTACCAGCATTTCCAGCAGGCCCGGGTGCGCGCGATCGAGGAAGGCCTTTCGCTGGCGCGCGCCGCCAACACGGGGATTTCGGCGATTGTCGACCCGCTCGGCCGCATCATCGCGTCGCTGCCGCTGGGGGTGGAGGGCGTGCTCGACTCCGGCCTTCCCGCAGCGGTTGAGCCGCCGCTGTCTACCCGCCTCGGCGACCGTCACATAGTCTTGGTATTGGCCGCGATTTTCGCCCTGGCCATGTTCCGGAGGTCGCGGTGGCGGTAGCCCTCGCGGAGGGCAGGTAATGGCCTGATAAAAAAAAGAAAATGGACTATTAGCAGTAATCGCCTATAAGCTACCGTCATGAGGCTTACCGCCGGGACGAACTGTGACATCATGCGGCATGACTAATTGGTTCAAATCCCACGAAATTTAGCTTGCCCTCGCGGTTGGACGAGGGGACAACACGGGCCACGGAACGAACATGAATTCGATCGGAAAGGCGAGTGCCGCAGCGATCCAGGACAAGACCATGGCCAAGAAGGTTCCAAATCCCATCGATCGGCATGTGGGCAGCCGAGTGCGCATGCGCCGGATGATGCTTGGGATGAGCCAGGAGAAATTGGGGGACGCGCTCGGCCTCACGTTCCAGCAGGTGCAGAAATACGAGAAGGGCGCCAACCGGATCGGCGCCAGCCGGCTGCAGCAGATATCGCTCATCCTGCAGGTGCCGGTGTCGTTCTTTTTCGACGGTGCGCCGTCGCCAGAGGGCAGTCGATCGGGCGACCTGAGCGAAGCGCCGTCACCGAGCTACGTCTCCGATTTTCTCGCCACCTCTGACGGGCTCGCGCTCACCAAGGCGTTCGTGAAAATCAAGAAGGCAAAGCTGCGCCGGCGTATCGTCGAGCTCGTCGAGGAGATCGCCGGCGAGGATTGATCCCCCGACCGGCTCGGTTGCGAAATCTCCTGCCCAATTTTCTGCCCACCGCTGCCCACGTCTTGACCCCGCGTTTGGACGCTGCAACAAAGCGCGTCCAGAACAAATATGGCGCGGCGGCAGGTCGCGTTCTGCGGAGGAGTGTTCCAAGGTGCCGCACAAGGATTATCTTTTTACGAGCGAATCGGTTTCAGAAGGACATCCTGACAAAGTTTGCGACCAGATCTCGGACGCGATTCTCGATGCCTTTCTCGAGAACGACGCCAAGCTCGGCATTTCCGACGACAGCCTGGTGAACGCGCGGCTCGGCTGCGAGACGCTGTGCACGACCAACAAGATCGTCATTGCTGGTGAAGGCCGCGGCCAGCCGCCGCTGTTCAACAAGTACGGCACATACGCGGTCATCAACCGCGAAATGATCGTGGACATCGCGCGCGCCGTGGTGAAGGAGATCGGCTACGATCAAGGCGGATTTTCTTACGCCGGCGCCGATATCGAAGTGCTGCTGCACGGCCAGTCGCCCGACATCGCGATGGGCGTCGATGCCAAGAAGAAGAAGGGCGTTGAGGAGGAAGGCGCCGGCGACCAGGGCATGATGTTCGGCTTCGCCTGCACCGAGAGCGAGGTCTACGAGAAGAACTCGTTCATGCCGGCCCCGATCTACTTCGCGCACAAGGTTCTGAAGGTGCTCGCGGAGAAGCGTCGCTCGGGCCAGCTTTTCGACCTGCAGCCCGACGCCAAGAGCCAGGTGACGGTGCAGTATGTCGACGGCAGGCCGATCGGCTGCACCAAGGTCGTCGTGTCGACGCAGCACAGTGCCGAAAGCCGCAACGGCAAGAAATACACCCCTGCCATCGTCAAGGATATGATCGCGGATGCCGTCGTCTCGGCGCTGCCGGACGGATGGATGCCCAAGAAGCAGTCGGATTTTCTGGTCAACCCCACCGGCAACTTCGTGGTCGGCGGCCCGGACGGCGACTGCGGCCTGACCGGGCGCAAGATCATCGTCGACACCTATGGCGGCTACGCTCCCCACGGCGGCGGCGCGTTCTCGGGCAAGGACCCGACCAAGGTCGACCGCTCGGCCGCCTACGCCGCGCGCTATCTCGCCAAGAACGTGGTGGCGGCCGGCCTGGCCGAGCGCTGCACCATCCAGATCGCCTACGCCATCGGCGTCGCGGACCCGATGTCGTTCCTGGTCGACACTCACGGCACCGGCAAGGTCGACGAGCGCAAGCTTGAGAAGGTACTGCCCGAGCTGTTTCCGCTACGGCCGACCAGCATCCGCCGCGCGCTCAGGCTCAGCCGGCCGATCTACCGCCGCACCGCCGCCTACGGTCACTTCGGCCGCGCGCCCGAGAAGGACGGCGGATTCTCCTGGGAGAAGGTCGATCTCGCCAAGGAGATCAGGGGCGCAGTCAGCTAGCACACTTTCAGGCTGAGTGGACACCGGTCAGCCGCCCGGAAAGTGCGCTAACTTTAGACTTTAGAGCGCATTCGGACGCAAAACCGGTTTCCACTTTTGCTGAATGCGCTCTAAGGCTGTCGACTTTTGTGGCGCGCGGCTCAACATGGTGGCCGCGAGGCCGCCATGGTCACGTCTGACGACAGGACTCCCCGCCGCGCCGTCTTTGGCCGCCGCAAGGGGCGTCGCCTAAAACCGCGGCACGCGCTCTTGCTCGAGACGTTGCTGCCGCGGCTGGCTGTGCCGCTGGGCGCGCCGCCGCCTCGCGACCTGGCCGATCTTTTCCTGGTGCCGGTGGACGGCGTCCAACTCGAAATCGGCTTTGGCGGCGGCGAGCATCTTGCCGGCGAAGCGCGCGCCGCCCCCCACATCGGCTTCATCGGGTGCGAGCCGTTCGTCAACGGCATGGCGAAAATGCTGAGCCTGGTCGACCAGCACGGCCTCGCCAATGTCCGGCTGCATCTCGGCGACGCGGCCGAGCTGTTGGCATGGCTGCCGGCCGGTTCGCTGGCGCGCGTCGACCTGCTCTATCCCGACCCCTGGCCCAAGCGCCGGCACTGGAAACGGCGCTTCATTCAGGATGCGACCGTCGGCGCGATGGCGCGCGTGCTGTGCGTGGGCGGCGAGGCGCGCTGCGCCACCGACATTGCCGATTACGCCGCCTGGGCGCTCGATCATTTCCTGCGCTCGCCCGCGTTCGCCTGGACGGCCGAGCGCGCCGAGGACTGGCGGCAGCCCTGGCTGGGCCATGTCGCGACCCGCTACGAGACCAAGACCCGGCGCGAGGGCCGCGTGCCTTGCTATCTCACCTTCCGGCGGCGCTGACGGCGATAGCGGCGTCGCCCTTTCCAGCCGGGCGGGCATCGCCCATATTCGCGCGATGGCGAAAGCTCCCGACAAGCCGAAGCGGCCGAAAGACCCGGCGAGGCCGACGCGCGCGAAGGCGGCGCGCGAACACGTGCCGGCGCTCGCGCCGGAACTGGAGCGCCTGCTCAATCCGGCGATCGGACAGGGCGCGGCCGGCATCGGCTCGGGCACCGGCCTGCAGCCGCCGCCCGATAATTCGCGCGAGCGGCGCGCCGAGGCCGCCGCCCAGCACAAGGCGCGCGCCTCGACGGCGCAGGGTTTTTCCGAGGCACCGCAGACGGGCTATGTCGGCAAGATTCCGGTCAATCTGGGGCCGCTCGATCCCGATCTCGCGCGCGCGTGGGGAATTACCGACGAGGACGAGGGCCCCGTTCCCTCTCCCCGCTTGCGGGGAGAGGGTG
>DATBWJ010000136.1:0-8294 GCA_036514935.1 Xanthobacteraceae bacterium | reverse complement strand
GGTGACCAGCAACACGTCGGCGTGGCGCGGGGACGCCACGAAGCGGATGCCGAAACGCTCGATGTCGTAGAAGGCGTTGTTCAAGGCGTGGATTTCCAGCTCGCAGCCGTTGCACGAGCCGGCATCGACCTCGCGAATGGTGAGCGAGCGGCCGAGCAGCCGGCGCACGCGCTCCTCGAGCGCGCGCCCGACCTCGTCGAGTGCCGCCTCGGCCGCGCCCGGAGCAGCGATCGTCACCGGCCGCAGGAACAGCGATTTGAGTAATAGCCGGCGCATCAGAGATCCTGCCCGGAATAGGAGCAGTTGAACGATTTGTTGCAGAGCGGGAAGTCGGCAACGATGTTGCCTTCGATCGCCGCCTCCAGCAGCGGCCACTGGAACCACGAGGCATCGCGGACGTGGCAGCGCGCGACCTTGCCGTCGGCGTCAAGGCGCAGCCATACCAGCACGTCGCCGCGGAAAGCCTCGCTGACGGCGACGCCTTCGCGCGGCTCGCCGAGCGCTGGCACGCTCGCGCGCACGGCGCCCGCGGGCAGCCAGGCGAGCCACCCGCGCAGCAGCTTGATACTCGCCTCGACCTCGCGCACGCGCACCCACACGCGCGCATCGACGTCGCCCGCCGTGAGCACCGGCACCTCGAAGGAGAGCCGGTCGTAGGGCGGATAGGCAAGATCGCGGCGGGCATCGAAGGAGCGCCCCGACGCGCGGCCGACATGGCCGCCGGCCGCCCATTGCACCACCAGCTCGTTCGACACGATGCCGGTGGTGCGCGTGCGATCGAGTAGCGAGGGCGTGTCGTCGTAGTATCTCACCACTTCGGCGAAACGCGGCTCCGTCTCGTCGAGCATGGCGAGGACCGCGCGGGCTCCTTCGGCCGTGATGTCGCGGCAAACCCCGCCCGGGACGATCTCGTCCATCATCAGACGGTGCCCGAAAAGCTCGTCGGAGACCGCCAGCACGCGCTCGCGCAGAATCCCGCAATGGGCGTGCAGCAGCACGAAGGCCGCATCGTTGCAGATTGCGCCGATGTCGCCAAAATGGTTCGCGATGCGCTCGATCTCGGCCATGATGCCGCGCAGCACGTGGGCGCGCTCCGGCACCGTGATGGCGAGCGCCTCCTCCACGGCGCGCGCGAACGCAAGACCGAGCGCCACGGTCGAGTCGCCGGAGACCCGCGCGACGATGCGCGCGGCCTTCTCGATGTCCGCTCCGGCGATGAGGCCCTCGACGCCCTTGTGCACGTAACCGAGACGCTCTTCGAGCCGGGCCACCGTCTCGCCGTTGGCGGTGAAGCGGAAATGGCCGGGCTCGATGATGCCGGCATGGACCGGACCGACGGGGATTTGGTGCCAGTCCTCGCCCTTGACCGGCAGGAACTCGTAGTCGGCGGGATCGCGCCGCGGCGCCGGCGCCGCCTCGCCGAGCGGCGCGCGCAGGTCCCACGCGCCGTGGTCGAGCCAGGCGCGCGCATCAGGCGCGCCAATCGCGCGGTAACCGTAGAGGTCGGTGACGGCCCGCTCGAGCCGGATCGCCGGCGCGTGATGCCTGCCGATCGAGGGGAACGCGTTGTCCGTCACCGCGAGCGAGACGACGCAGGGCGCCTCTGGCGGCGCGCGCAACGCCATGTGCACGGTGCCGGCATCGCCCCACAAGCCGAGCAGATCGCCGCCGCCCCTGGCGAGCGCGACGCCAATCCCGTCCCAGGACTGATCGTCGACCTGGTAGCGCGGCCAGGGTCGGTGATTGGCGACCGGCGCAAGCGAAGGAAGCGGGATCGTCATCGGCCTCATCCAAGCAGCGCGGCGACGCTGTTGAACCACCGCACCAGGGGCTCCGGCAGCCAGAGGCCCATCACCAGCACCAGCGCCAAGTGAACGAACATCGGCACATACGATGCCCGCACCGGTCCGGTTGGCCCGCGCGGCTCACCCAGCACGATGTCGTGCAAGCGCAGGATCAGCGCGCCGAACGACACCAGGATGCCGAACATCAGGATCACCGCCAGCGCGGGCGCGCGCGCGAAGGTCGAGGATACCAGCGTGAACTCGGCGGCAAACACGCCGAACGGCGGCAGGCCGGCGATCGCGATGACGCCGAGCGCGAAGCCGACCGCGAGCACCGGGTGTGTCGCCGACAGCCCGCCCATCTCGGCAATGCGCTGCGTGCCCTTGACCTGGGCGATATGGCCGACGGCAAAGAAGATCGCCGACTTGGTCAGCGAGTGCGCCGTCATCTGCAGGAGGCCGGCGAAGTTCGCCACCGGCCCGCCCAGGCCGAAGGCGCAGGCGGCAATTCCCATGTGCTCGATCGAGGAGTAGGCGAACAAGCGCTTGATGTCGCGCCGGCGGTAGAGCATGAAGGCGGCGAACACTAGGCTGACCAGCCCGAGCGTCACCATGATGGCGCCGACGTTGAGCGTCGCCGGGTTCGCAGCGAGCACCATCTTGAAGCGCAGCAGCACATAGAGCGCAACGTTGAGCAGCAGCCCCGACAGCACGGCCGAGATCGGCGTCGGGCCTTCGGCATGGGCGTCGGGCAGCCAGGCGTGGAACGGCGCGAGCCCGATCTTGGTGCCGTAGCCGACCAGCAGGAAGACGAAGGCGAGCGACAAGAGCCGCGCGTCGAGGACAGGCGATGCCCTCACCAGCAGGTCCCAGGACATGGCCGGCAGGCCTTCGCCCAGCACCTCCTGCCCCGCGAGGTAGACGAGGATCGTGCCGAAGAAGGCGAGCCCGATGCCGACGCTGCCGAGAATGAAATACTTCCAGGCGGCCTCGATGGCCTCGTGCGTGCGGTAGATGCCGACCATCATGACGGTCGAGAGCGTTGCCACCTCGACCCCGACCCACATCAGGCCGATGTTGTTGGCGAGCAGCGCGACGTTCATCGCGCCGAGCAGCGCCTGGTACATGGCGTGGTAGAAGCGCAGGAACGCCGGCGTCAGGCGGCCGACTTCGAGCTCGTGGGCGATATAGCTCGCGCTGAAGATGCTCGTGGTAAATCCCACAAGCGTGGTGAGCGTGATCAGGTAGATGTTGAAGTCGTCGACGATGATGAGCTCGCTGCGCACCCGCTCGGCGAACAGCAACGCCACCCCGCAGGCAAACGCGAGGCCAGCGGCGATCACGTTGAGCGCCGCGCCCAGCCGATAGTTGGTGATCAGCGCGAGCAGCGGCACGGCCACCGCCGGCACAATCAAGAGCGCTTCGACCGGCCCGATCACTGGTGCTCCCCGCGCTCGCCGCGGAATCGATCGACAACGGTCACGTCCACGGTGTCGAAGCGCTCACGGATGCGGAAGACGAACACTCCGAACACGGTAAACGCAATCAGGATGGAGAACGCGACCGAAATCTCCACCACCAGCGGCATGCCCTTGGCGCCGGTTGCGGCCAATACCAGGCCATTCTCGATCGACATGAAGCCGATGACCTGGGTCACTGCGTTGCGTCGCGTGATCATCATCAACAGGCCGAGCAGGATGACCGCGAGCGCAAAGGCGAGGTCCTCGCGCGTGACGATGCCCGCCTCGCTCGGCTGCACGAGCAGGATGGCGAGCGCGACCAGCGCCAGCCCCGTCAGCATGGTCGGCCCGCCGCCGATCACGGTCTCGATCTCGCGATGGATTTCGAGCCGGCGCACAATCCGGTGCAGGGCGAACGGGATCACAAGCCCCTTCACCACCAGCGCGATGGCCGCGGTCACGATCAGATGCGGCGCGTTCTGCAGATAGGCCTGCCACGCCACCGACAGCGCCAGCACGATTGCCTGCATGGCGAATACGTTGACGACGGCGGGAATGCGCGCCTGGTAGAGCAGCAGCAGGCTCAGAACCAGCATGCCGCCGGAGAGAAAATGCACGATGTCGAACGCCAGCGTGCCCATCAGAAGCCCCGCGATACGAACAGCAGGAATACCGCCAGCGCCGCCGCCGCAAACGCGCTGCCGAGGAAGATCGGATAGCGGAACACCCGCATCTTGGCGACGCTGGCTTCGCCGATCGGCAACAGCGCCGCCAGCACGGTCATCTTCGCGAGGTAGGCGAGGAGGCCGACGGCGAGAGCCGAAAGGCTGCGCTCCTCGGTCGCCATCCCGAACGGGACGAACAGGCAGGCGATGAGCGAGAAGTAGAGAACGAGCTTCACCGCCGCCGCCGCCTCGATCATGGCCAGGTGCCGGCCGGAATATTCCAGCACCATCGCCTCGTGCACCATCGTCAGTTCGAGGTGGGTCGCCGGATTGTCGATCGGGATGCGCGCGTTTTCCGCGATCGCAACGCAGATCAGCGCGAGCAGCGCAAGGCCGAGCGACACGCGCAGGCCGACCGGCGTGTTGGTGAACAAGGCGGCGATGGCGGAGAGCTGCGTGGTGCCGGCGACGAGCGCGAGCGTGAACACGATGAGCAGCATCGCCGGCTCGGCGAGCGAGGCGATCATCATCTCGCGCGATGATCCGATGCCGCCGAACGCGGTGCCCACGTCCATGCCGGCGAGCGCGAGCGCAAAGCGCGCCGTTCCCATGAGCGCAACGATGACGATGAGGTCGGCCGACCAGGAGAACAGCAGATCGGTGCAGTAGGTCGGCACCAGCGCCGCGGCGACCCAGGTCACCGCAAAGACAAGGTAGGGTGCCACGCGGTAGATCCACGAGGCGTTGTGGGCGAGCACCATCTCCTTGTGCATCAGCTTCCAGATGTCGAAATAGGTTTGCAGCACTGGCGGGCCGATGCGTCGGAGAACGCGCGCCTTCACCTTGCGCGTGATGCCCAGGATCAGCGGCGCGATGGCGACGACCAGCACCGTTTGCACCGCCTGTCCGGCAAATTCCAGGATCAGCGCCATGCCGCCACCACCACCAAGAGCAGGATCAGGCCGCCGAACACCAGCGTCAGGTACCTGCGAATGGTCAGGAACTGCAGGCGATTGAGCGTGCCGGCGGTGTGCAGCACCGCGCGCGCGAGTGGGCCGTAGAGGGCGCGCCAGGCAGGGTCGAACACCCGCACGTGGAAATGACCGGCGCGCATCTCGCCCGGCTTCGGCATGTCGAGGCTTTCGCGCACGTAGAACACCGAGCCGCCGAACACCCGGCGGATCGGCATGGCAAAGCTCGACCCGGTGTACTGGGTGCTCGGCGCAGCGAGCGGAAAGCCGCAGTCCCAGGCATCGCTGCGCCGCGTGGCGCGCGTCGCGAAGCGGTGGATGATCATGGCGGTCACAGTCGCCGAGCCCGCCAGGAATGCCAGGATCAGCAGGCCGTTGTAGGAGCTGCGGCTCGCCGTGATCGGCACGATCGACAGCCAGGGAAGGAACGCCTGCGGCGGCATCGCCTCGCCCACGAGCGCGCTCGTCACCGGGGCGAGCGTGTCGATGACGAATCCCGGCAGCACGCCCGCGAGCACGCAAATCGCTGCCAGGATGAACATGGCGGATCGCTGCCAGCCGTCGACCTCACGGGCGGACCGTGCCGCCCCCGTGCGCGCGCGGCCGAGGAATGTCACCCCGAACGCCTTGACAAAGCAGGCGGCGGCCAGCGCGGCCGACAGCGCCAGCAGCGCGCCGGCCGCCGGCACGACGAGCTTGAGGCCCCACTGCGGCAATTGCGGACTGACCAGAATTGCCTGGAACGTCAGCCACTCCGACACGAAGCCGTTGAGCGGCGGCAATGCCGAGATGGCCATGCAGCCGATGAGAAAGGCGAAGGCGGTATGCGGCATGCGGTGGATGAGGCCGCCCAGCCGCTCCATGTCGCTTTCGTTGGTGGCGGTGAGCACGGCGCCGGCGCCGAAGAACAGCAGGCTCTTGAACACGGAGTGATTGAACACGTGAAAGAGCGCCGCCGTCAGCGCAAGCGCGGCCGCCCAGCCGATGCCGTCGGCGCGAAACGCGAGCGCAAGGCCGAGCCCGATGAATATGATGCCGATGTTCTCGACCGTGTGATAGGCGAGCAGCCGCTTGAGATCGTGCTGCATCAGCGCATAGAGCACGCCCACGGCCGCCGTGATGCCACCGATCGCCAGCACGACCAGGCCGATCCACGGGGTTGGCACGCCGACCAGATCAAACAGGACGCGCATCAATCCATAGACCCCGATCTTGGTCATGACGCCGCTCAGGAGCGCGGACACATGGCTGGGCGCCGCCGGATGAGCCAGCGGCAGCCACACGTGCAGCGGCACGATGCCCGCCTTGGACCCGGCGCCAATGAGCGCCAGAACCGAGGCAATCACCGCCAGCGTCGGCGCGGGCGGAGCCGCCCGCATGGCGGCGAAGGAGTACTCGCCGGCCGGCCCGGCGAGCACGCCGAAGGCCAGCAGCAAAGAGAGCGTGCCAAAACTCGCCATCACGAGATAGATGTAGCCCGCGCGCACGTTCGCTGGCTCCCGGTGATGGGCCACCACGATGGCCCACGACGCGAGCGACATGAATTCCCAGGAGGCGAGAAAGACAAAGGCGTCGTCGGCGAGGATCACGAGGTTCATGGCGCCGACAAACACCGGATAATATGGCAGCACGCGCAGGGGCGCGGGCTCATGGCGGCCGTAGCCGAGCGCGCACAGGCTGGCGAGCGCGCCGCCGAGGTTGACGACGACGAGAAAGAATGCCGCCAGCGCATCGAGGCGGAAATGCGCGCCGATCCACGGCAGGCCGAGCGGCAGTCGGGCGCTCGTTGCGGCGGCGCCGGAGAGGAGATGGAGGAGCCCCAGGACCAGCGCGCCGAGGCACAGGATCAGGGTGGCGCCGTAGACGAGCGGCGTCCCGGCCGGCCGGCGGCCGGACACGATGGCGACAACCCCAGTGGCGAAGAACCCGACCACGCACCACAAACCAGCGAGAGCTGGCATTGCGCCTTCCTCTTGATGATGCCTCGCGGCCCAAATCGACCGAGCTGGCCGGATGTGATGATCGAGTCGGTGGCCTCGGCGCTCCGGGTATCAGCGCAAAGCCGCATTGTCCACGACGAAAAGGCCGCCGCACCGGTCGAACGCCTCGTTCGACGTCTCCTCGCGCATTGACCAGATCGGGAGGGCGCGGCGCCCGCAGCCTTGCACGCGGTCAGCGCATGAGCACGATGAAGTCGGTCTGCCGGCCGGTTTCGGGGCCAAGACCCTGGTCGGAAATGATCAGCGATGCGCCGGGCGTGAGCAGCTCGGAGATGCGCTCCACTGCCTCCTTGGGCATGACGATGCGATCGAGCGCCTCGGCGGCGCTCGGCAGCGCAGGAACGTCGGCGCTATCACGGATGTCCGGCACCGCCTTTCGGCCACCCTTGCGCCCCTTGTGCGGCGGGCGTTGAGCCGCCCGTTCGACCGGCAGCGACATGGCGGTCCAGCGCATGGTGGCGCCATCGCTCATCGCTTCCAGCGCAGTGAAGAGGTGGGTGCCAAGCGGCTCGTGGGCGCGCTCGATGGTCACGGCAACGTCGAAAACCGGCTCGAATCCCTTGCGCACGAACAGCCGGGCCTCCTTGCGCGAGACGAACACCGAGACCGCTCCCTGCCGCAGCGGCTTGTCCTGGGAGAGCGGCACGGCGGCCGGCAATGGCGTCATGATGGCCGGCAACGGGCGCTCGACGGCGCTCGCTCCGCTGCCCTCGGATGGGGAAGACGCCACCATGACGGGCTTGGCCGGACGCAGTCCGAGCTCCTCGCGCCGCCAGTCCGTGGTCTCGCTTTCCGCCATCGCCGTCCTGACCAGGGCGGGGCTGTTCGCGCCGGGTGCGGCTTGGGTGCCCGCGACCACCTGTTCCAGCGCGGCTTCGCCTGGCTTGGCATCGCTCGCCGGCTGCGGCTCGGGTTTTTCCAGCCGCACGAACAGGCGCGGGTGCGCGATCTCGACCGGGGCGACCGCGCGACGCGTGATTACGACCCGGGCGCTGATCTTGGAGGTGTCCCACAGCCAGCTCGCAAAACCGTAGGGCAGGCGGATGCAGCCATGCGAGGCCGGATAGCCCGGCAGAACGCCGCCATGAAGGGCGATGCCCGACCAGGTGATGCGCTGCATCCATGGCATGGGCGCGCCGCTGTAAATGTTCGAGCGGTGCCAGCGCCGCTTCTGGATGACACTGAACACGCCGGTCGGGGTCGGATGCGACGGCGTGCCGGTGGACACCGGCGCCTGCGCGATGGGCACGCCCTGGTCGTAGAGCGTCAGGCGCTGGTCGGCGAGCGAGACCACGATCAGCAGCGGCCCCTTCGGCGGCGGCGCCGGCTGGGCGACAGTTTTCCGGTTCCATGGTCCGGGCGGCATGCGGTCCGCGGGGCGGGCGGCGCGCGAGATTCTGGCACGCCGGAGCCG
>DATBWJ010000135.1:0-3533 GCA_036514935.1 Xanthobacteraceae bacterium | reverse complement strand
TAGCCGGATTCATCGAGGAAGCGACGGCTCGCCGCCAGGCGCTGAGCGCGCGCCGCATAGGCGCCGACGCCGGTGACGCGCACGGCGCGGTAGTCGAGACCCTTGTGGGGATCGAGGCTGAAGGCAATGTCCCAGCGGTCTGCTGGCAAAAACTCCGCCACGCGATCTGGCCACTCCAAGAGGACGACGGAGTCCTCCGGAAGGTCGCCGAAGCCGAGTTCGGCGAGTTCCTCGGGATCCGAGACCCGATAGAAGTCGGCGTGGACGACGGGGAACGGCGGCAAATCGTAGACTTGAACAAGCGTAAAGGTCGGGCTCGGCACCTCCAGCGCATCATCGCCGGCGAGGTGGCGGATGAACGCCCGGGCAAACGTGGTCTTGCCGGCGCCGAGCTCACCCGACAGCGTGACCACGTCGCCGCGCTCGACCGAGACCGCAAGATCGGTCACGAGCGGCTGCAACGCCTGCTCGTTGGGCACTTCGATGACGAAACTGAAGCGGACGGAAGCGGTCAAAGGTGTATCAGCTCGATCGGGGACGCCATGTCTGCCCGTCCGGGACGGCGGCGCGGTCACACCTTGAGGCCAATTCGCAAAGTCGGTCCGGCGCTGCGCGGCGCCTGGCACGGAAGCCATGGAATGTCTCAATCTATTCGGCGGCGCTACGCGTCCCCACGCGTTCGTGGGGGAAGATACACGAAACGGTGGTGCCGCGGCCAACGGCGGAATCGATATGCACAGTTCCGCCGTGCAACTTGACGAACGAGCGCACGAGCGAGAGGCCGAGGCCCACCCCGCGGTGGCGCGAACCAAGGGGGTCACTCTCGAACCAGCCGAACACCCTGTCAACCATGTCAGGCGGGATGCCCGGCCCTTGGTCGCTGACCGACACGACGATGGCATCCGGCTGCCGCTCGGCGGCGAGCGTGACCACGCCGCCCTTCGGAGAGAAGCCAATCGCATTCGAGAGGAGGTTGAACAGGATTTGGCGAACACGCCGCTCGTCGGCAATGAAGGTGCCGATGTTCGGGCTGGTGCGCAGGTCGAGCCGGATGTCGTCCTTGAGAAGGCGATCCTGCACGCCCTCGGCGGCTGCTTCCATGGTCCCGCGGATGTCGACCGCGCCGAGGTCGAGCGTCATTGCCCCGGCCTCGATGGTGGCAAGGTCCAGGATGTTGTCGACAATCGCCATCAGCGCGTTGGTCGAGGAGGTGATGTAGCCGAGATACTCGCGCTGGCGCTCGTTGAGGGGCCCGGTCGCAGAATCGCCGAGGAAGTGGGCAAAGCCGATGATGTTGGTGAGCGGGGACCGCAACTCGTAGGACATGTGGTGGAGAAACGCCTCCTTGAGCTGATCGGCCGCCATCAGCGCCTCGTTGCGCTCGCGTAGCGCCCGCTCGACGTTCACCGAAGCGGTGACGTCGATGAAGGTGACCAGGGTTCCGCCGTCGGGCAGCGGCACGGTCGCGCAGTCCACGATGGCGCCGTCGACACGTTCCATGCGCAGCGCGAGAGGCGCGCGCAAGTCGAGCGCGGTGACGGCGGTGCGCAGCCTGCGCCAATCCTCGTCATTGCCATCAAGCGTGCGGCACCAGGCGATCACCGTCTCGACATGCGGTCGGTCGGCCAGGCCTTGCGGGTCGAGGCGCCACATCTGCGCGAAGGTGGGATTGGACAGCCGCAGGCGGCCGTCGCTGCCGAACACGGCGACCGCCTCGCCAAGGTTGTCGAGCGTCTCGCCCTGCACGCGGATGAGCGCGTCGAATCGGCGTTCGAGGTCGAGCCGTTCGGTCACGTCGTCGAACAGATAGGTCACCCCTCCTTCGGGGTTGGGCGTGGTGACGACGCGCAGCGTGCGGCCGTCCGGCAGGTGCCACTCGTGCGCGCGCGCCTCCGCGGCCTGGTAGGCTTCATGGACCTGGGTGCGCCATTGGCGAAAATCCTGCTGCTCGGGCAGCTTTCGCGCCGCGCGCAAGGCGTCGAGCACGGCCATGTCGCTTGGCGCCTGATCGAGGAAGGCCGGGTCGAGATCCCACAGGGTCCGATAGGCGGCGTTGTAGAAGGTGAGCCGCCGTTCGGTGTCGTAGACGGCGACAGCGGTCGCAAGCTGGTCGAGGGTGCGGCGGTGCGCCTCGATCATGCGGGCGAGTTCGCCCCGCAGGGTCTCGACCTCGGTCACGTCAATGCCGATGGCGGCGCTGCCGTGCGCGGTCGGGACTGCAAGCACGTCGAGCACGCGGCGCCGGCCGGCGACCACGGCGGTCAGGCGCCGCGCCTGAGGCGCACCTCCACGCGCGCGGAAGGCCAGCTCCTCGCGCGCGCCGCCGTCGAGAAGATCGACGCCGCTCGCCAACGCGTGGCCGGCGTCGCCGGCATCCACCGCCCGCGCATAGGCGGCGTTGACGTACAGGAGGCGGCCGACGGCGTCGCGCACCCACACCGGAGACGGCAGCGCCTCGACGAGGGCGCGCTGGGCCTCGACTTCGTGTTGCAGCCGGCGGTGCTCGGCGGAAAGCTCGGCGAGCTGAAGCTTGACCCCGCTGACTTCGCGCAGCCGCAGCATGGCACGGCCGACTACCGCGCGGCCCTCGGCGTCGATGTGGCGGCCGTGCAGCGTGGTCAGCGAGAGCGCAAAGCCTTCGCCGCGGGACCGTAGCGCGGCGACGGCGCTGTCCAACGCGCGCGCCGCCTCTGGCTCGAGCCAGGCGCCGAACGTCAGCACGCGATGCGGCGCGTGCTCAGGCGCGACCAGGCCGACCTCGCCGATGATCTCCGGCTCGTCGGTGGCCGCGGGCCAAACCACGAGCGCCTGCGGCTCGGATGACAGCAGCGCGTTGGCGCGGTCGACCGCCTCGTTCAGCAGGCGGATGTGCCGGCGGTGCGCCACCTCCGCCGCCGCAGCGCGCGCGCGCGTGCGCACCAGCGCGCTGGCGGCAAGGACGGCAAACAAGAGAGCGCCGAAGGACAGCGCGAGGGCAGCGAACTCATAGCGGTCGAGCGTGGCGAGCGCGGAGACAATCGCGGCCGCCGGCCCCAGCACGCCATCCTCGGCGGATGCGGGAGAAGCAAGGAGCAGCCACAGCGCGCTGCTCGCTGATCCGTGCGACCCACCGGCACGCAATCGGGCACGAATGGTTCTTGCCCGGCTCGCTTGCATCCCGCTGCCCCTGCCCAATCCTCGCCCGGGATGTCCCGAATCCGTCGGCAAGTGCGAGCGCGCGAGCCTCGCCAATGCCGTGGAGCCGGAACTCGAGGATACGCGGCCATCGCCCGCGCATCGACGCGGCCGCATGGCCGGCCGAGAACGAGTGGCCCCCGAATCGCTGCCATTTACTCACAATGAGACTCCGACCAAAAGAGTCCAGACCGTGAACGGCAATGATCTGCTGTCGGGCGCATCCGGCCCGGTGAGGGAAAAGCCGATGGCGCGGCTGAAGCGGGATAGTTTCAGGTACGCTGACCCCTCGCAGTCGCCGTCATCGCGACCCCCCGCAGGGGCGCGGCGATCCCCTTGTCTGGGATTGCTTCGGCGGG
>DATBWJ010000134.1:0-4254 GCA_036514935.1 Xanthobacteraceae bacterium | reverse complement strand
CTCCACCTCGATTGGGGCGCTATCGCCGCGCGCCGCAATGTGCATCAATCCAGCAAAACCAGCACCGGTGAGGACGCCATGCCAGACGCTCAACCCGCGACCGCGCAATCCAGGCCACGCCGCCGGATCGATGTCCATCAGCACATCTATCCGCCGCGCTTCACCAAGCGCATGATCGACGCGCTGGTCGAGGACTCGCCGGATTACCCCGCCTCGATGTACCTCGAATGGTCGCCCGAACAGGCGCTGGCCATGATGGAGAAATATTCCATCGACACGGTCATGGTCTCGCTCACCAGTCCCGGCCTGTGGTTCGGGGACGCAGCGGCCGCGCGCGAAGCCGCGCGCGAGTTTAGCGAACTCGCCGCCGTCATGATCCGCGACAACCCCGGCCGGTTCGGCGCGTTCGCGCCGATCCCCCTGCCCGACGAGGCTGGCGCGTTCGCGGAGATCGAATACGCGTTCGACAAGCTCAAGCTCAACGGCATCGGGCTGCATTCCAGCTACGCCGGCAAGCTGCTCGGAGCCAGGGAATTTGCCACCGTGTTCGACGAATTGAACCGGCGCGCCGCAACGGTGTTCGTGCACCCGGTCGCCAATAAGAACGCGCACATCGATAACCCGTGGCTGAGCTTGCCGATCCTCGAATTCGTGTTCGACACGACCCGCACGATCGCGAGCCTGATCGCTAGCGGCACGCTGGCGCGCTGCCCCCATATCAAATTCATCTTTCCGCATGCCGGCGGGGCGGTTTTCCCGCTGGCACGCCGGATCGAGCCCGGCGTGGTGCGGCGGCTGACGCCTGAGCAACGGGAGGCCTATCTGCCGCGCGGTTTTGCGGGCGCCCTGCAAACGCTCAATTTCGACGTGGTCAGCGCCTCCAACCCGACCGCCATGGCTGCGGTACGCACGATCGCGCCGGTGAGCCGCCTGCTGTTCGGCACCGATTATCCATTCGTGCCGCCGAGTTCGACGATCGAGCAGATTCGGCAGATCGGGCTTACGCCCGACGAATTGCACGCGATCGAATGCGGCAACGCACTCGCGCTGTGCAATCTCTCATGAGCCGACTGGGTTGAAGCGGCTGCGTGAGCCGCGCCCTACACCAGCCGGCTCTGCGCGACGGCGGCCTCGATGAAGGAGGCAAACAGCGGGTGCGGGGCGAACGGGCGCGATTTCAGCTCGGGGTGGAACTGCACGCCCAGGAACCACGGGTGGTCCTCGTACTCGATGATTTCCGGCAGCAGGCCGTCGGGCGACATGCCGGAAAACCGCATGCCGTGCTGTTCGAGGCTGCCCTTGTAGGCGGTGTTGACCTCGTAGCGGTGGCGATGGCGCTCGGAAATCTCGCTGGCGCCGTAGATTGCGGCGGCGTGGCTGCCGCGGGTAAGGTGGGCGGGATAGGCGCCGAGCCGCATGGTGCCGCCGAGATCGGCGCTGATCCCACGCGTCTGCAGCTCGTTGCCCTTCAGCCACTCCGTCATCAGTCCCACCACCGGCTCCGGCGTCGGCCCAAACTCCGTCGAATTGGCGTCGGCCACGCCGCACAGATTGCGCGTCGCCTCGATCACCGCCATCTGCATGCCGAAGCAAATCCCGAAATACGGCACGTTGCGCTCGCGCGCGAAGCGGGCGGCGCGGATCTTTCCTTCGGCGCCGCGCTGCCCAAAACCGCCCGGCACCAGGATGCCATGAACGTGTTCGAGGAACGGCGCCGGGTCCTCGCGCTCAAAGACCTCGCTTTCGATCCAGTCGAGGTTGACCTTGACCTTGTTGGCGATGCCGCCGTGCGAGAGCGCCTCGATCAGCGATTTGTAGGCGTCCTTGAGGCCGGTATACTTGCCGACGACGGCGATGGTGACGTCGCCTTCTGGATTGCGGATGCGCTCGTTGATCAGCCGCCAGGGCTCCAGGTCGGGCGCGCGCGGCGGCTCGATCGCGAAGGCGGCCAGCACTTCGCTATCGAGGGCGGCGGCGTGATAGGCCTCGGGCACCGCGTAGATGTTGTCGACGTCGCGCGCCTCGATCACCGCCGATTCGCGCACGTTGCAGAACAGCGACAGCTTTCTGCGCTCCTCCTTCGGGATCGGCCGATCGGTGCGGCACAAAAGGATGTCGGGCTGGATGCCGATCGAGCGCAGCTCCTTGACCGAGTGCTGGGTCGGCTTGGTCTTCAGCTCGCCGGCCGACGGGATGAACGGCAGCAGCGTGAGGTGGATGTAGACCGCGTGGCGGCGCGGCAGTTCGTTGCCGAGCTGGCGGATCGCCTCGAAGAACGGCAGCCCCTCGATGTCGCCGACGGTGCCGCCGATCTCGCACAGCACGAAATCGAAGCCCTCGTTGCCCTCGCGGATGAAATCCTTGATGGCGTTGGTGACATGAGGGATGACCTGGATGGTGGCGCCGAGATAGTCGCCGCGGCGTTCCTTGGCGAGAATCTCCTGGTAGATGCGGCCGGTCGTGATGTTGTCGTGGCGGGTGCACGGCCGCCCCGTGAAGCGCTCGTAATGGCCGAGGTCGAGGTCGGTCTCCGCGCCGTCGTCGGTGACGAACACCTCGCCGTGCTGATAGGGCGACATGGTGCCCGGGTCGACGTTGAGATAGGGGTCGAGCTTGCGCAGGCGCACCGTGTAGCCGCGCGCCTGCAGGAGCGCGCCCAGCGCCGCTGACGCAAGACCTTTTCCGAGGGAGGAAACCACGCCGCCGGTGATGAAAATGTACCGCGCCATGGGACCCAAGCTCTAGCGCGAAGGAATCGATTCGACGAGAGGAAAGGCGCTCAAGGATCCCTCTGCCAGCATGTCAGCCTAGCTAGTAACGCGCAGTGAAATATCAAGCAGCCCATAGGGATAATCGCGCTTCTTGATCTCCTGCTGCGGCCAAGTGGCGCCCGACAAATCCCCGCTTGGGCTCTCACACCGGGCGGCTCGCTCAGCGCGACTGTGGCACCTGCGGCCCGCTTGGCGGCTCCGGCTGCCCGCGCAGGGCGTCGAGCACCCCGCCGCCTCCGGGCTGGCCGAGCGGGGCCGGCGCGCTCGGCTGCTGGCTCGTCGGGGCGCCGGTGCCCAGGATGGACTTGGGCTTGCGATCCCAGCCGGCCAGGATCGACAGGATCAGGCTGGTCGCGAAGAAGGCGACGGCAAGCATCGCGGTGGTCCGGGTCAGCACATTGGCGGTGCCGCGGCTGGTCAGAAAGCCGCCGCTCGATCCGATGCCGAGCCCGCCGCCCTCCGAGCGCTGCAACAGCACGAACCCGATCATGGCGAGCACGATCATGAGATGGACGACGATGACGACCGTCTGCATCAAGAGTCCTCAATTGCTCGCCGAGCGCGCGCCCGGGCTCCTCGCCATGCCCTGGCACCGTTGAGCCATATAGGCGATTTCGCCGCCCTGTACAGGGGCCGCCTCACCGATAGACGCCGGCGATGGCGAGGAACTCGTCGGCGTTGAGGCTTGCCCCGCCGACCAAGGCGCCGTCAACGTTTTCCTGGGCCAGCAGATCCTTGGCGTTCGACGGCTTCACCGAGCCGCCGTAGAGGATGCGGATACCGGCGGCGCCCGATCCGAACCGCTGTGCGAGCCGTTCGCGAATGAAGCCATGCACCGCGGCAACGTCCGCCGGGGTCGGCGTCAAACCCGTCCCGATCGCCCACACCGGCTCATAAGCCACGACCAGGTCCGCAATCCTGCCCTCGGCAGGCAGCGCGGCAAGCTGGCGCCCCACCACATCGAGGGTTGCGGCGGCCTCGCGCTCCTGCCGGGTCTCCCCGATGCAGACGATGGCTGCAAGCCCCGCGCGCCAGGCCGCCAGCGCCTTGGCCCGCACGTCGGCGTCGGTCTCCTTATGGAGAGTGCGCCGCTCGGAATGTCCGACGATGACCGCGCGCGCGCCCGCGTCCGCCAGCATCTCGGCCGACAGGTCGCCGGTGAAGGCCCCCGCCGGCTCGGCGTGGCAATCCTGCGCGCCGATCGCGACCGCCGTGCCCTGCGCCCTGGCGGCGAAGCTCATCACCAGCGTCGCTGGCGGGCACACCAGGAGATCGGCCGTCACGCCCCGATCTGCCGCGATGATCTTGTCGAGCTCAGCGATCGAGGCGCGCAGCCCGTTCATCTTCCAGTTGCCGGCGACCAGCGGCCGACGTGCCATGGGCCTTGTCCTGCGTTGCGCTCGGTTGCGCGAGGCCGTTATCAGAGACCGAGCCGGCGTGGAAGAGGCCGTCTCGACCATCGGGTGTTCAGACCACCGCGTGT
>DATBWJ010000133.1:0-2245 GCA_036514935.1 Xanthobacteraceae bacterium | reverse complement strand
CGCGCACTCCTCGCACGCCACGCGCGCGGCGAGCCGTGGGCAGATCGCGCCGGCGCGCCGCAGCGTGCCGCGCGGGCACATGAGGCCGCCATCGGCAACGAAGAGGTCGATGGGCCGTTCGAGGCCGGCCACCAGCGCGAGCAGGGACTGCGGCACGTTGGCCGGATCGGCGATCTCGATGCGCTCAAGCTTCAGCCTCGTCAGATATTTCCGCAGCGCCTGCACCTCGGCGCTCTGCGCAAGATCAAAGCTCACCGACTGCGGCACTGCCTTGGCCGCGTTGTGAAGATGCACTGTTGCGGTGCCGCTCTCAACGCTCAAGATGAGCACAGACTTTTTCCGCCGCTGCAGATCATCGGCGCGATGATCCACCACGGCCCGGACCAGGCCCGAGCCCGTCACGATCAGCCGCTCGAACGCCGCGGCCGGCGGCATCGCCCGCTCGATCGCCGCGCGCGCAGCGCGCAGCGGATCGGCCGCCATGAACGCCGCGCATTCCGTGCGGTAGTCGGGGAACTTGATCTCGATCGTATTGAGGTTTTGCACCACCAGCGAGCGCTTGTCGGCGCCGAACGAGAGCGACCCGACATGGCTGACATAGACCGACGGCGCGCACACGTTGCGAAAGCCGCGCTCACGCGCGCGCAGGCAGAAGTCGACGTCCTCGAGATAGCCGCGCTGAAAAATTTCCGACAGCGGACCGACCGCGTTGAGGCATGCGCGCGTGATGTAGAGACAGAATCCGATGCCGTTCGGGATGTCGATCGCAACGCCTTCGTTGACCCGCGCCGCGAGGCGGTCGAGCGCGCGCGCCGCTTTCTTCGCCGGCACCGGGTTTTGACGGAAGGGGACGGGGAAGCTGGTGAACTCGCCGTTGTTGGACAGCGGCGTGACGGTGCCGATCGCGGCATGCGAGCGCGCGATCGCCGCCAGCCGGTCGATGAATTGCGGCGGCACGATGGTGTCGGCATTGAGCAGCACGACGTCGCCGCCGCGCGTGCGCTCGAGCGCGCGGTTGACGCTCGCCACGAATCCGCAATTGACCTCGTTGGCGAGCACGGTGAAACGAGGCACCTGCGAGAATGTCGCGAGGTACTGCCTGATCTCCGGCTCGGGCGTGGCATCGTTGACGAGAATCGCCTGGTCGCGGCTGCGCCTGGCGATCTCCGGCTTGAGGCTTTCGAGGCAATCGCGCGTCGCGGCGAAGTCGCGATAGATCGGAACGATGACGGTGATGGCGTCCGCCTTCGCTGCCGCCCGGGGCCGGGCGCGCTCGGCCTTGCGGTTGGCAGGCGCGCGCACGGCATGGAACGGCTCGCCGTCGAGCGAGAGCAGGATGGACTGGGCGAGCGCCGAGCCTGGCCGGTCCACCTCGAAGCTTGCGATATGCTCGAAACCGCCGGCGGCGAGCGGATGATCATCCTGCGGCGCGATCGGATAGGACCTCTCGCGCGCGCCGCTGAGGACCGAGAGCGCGACGGCGCCGCTCCCGTTCCACGCCACCCAGCCGGCGATGGCCTCGTCGAACACCCGGAGCGAAGCGACCGCCCGCTGATCCTCCTGCCGCAAAACCTTGAGCGCCTCGACGATCACGGCCGGGTCGGCGTCCTGCCCCACCAGGACCCTCGCCGCCTCCGCGCGCGCGGCACCCTTGCCCCAGGCCAGCATCCGGCGATTGGCGTGGATGTCGTCGGGCGCAATCGCGATCGCCTCGGCGAGGTCGGCAAGCGCGCTGTCGCGTTCGCCCATGCGGTTGAGCGCCTCGGCGCGCAGCGCGAAGTGATGGGCCTTGGCGAGCGGCGGGATACGGCATCTGCGGTCGACGAACCGGAACGCCGCCGCCGCGTCCCCGCGCCCAAGCGCGGCGACGCACAGGCGCTCCAGGCTCTCGGCATGCAGCTCCTCGCTGAGGGCCAATGGCTCCACGACCCGCTCCTCGGCCCATCGCCTAATGACTATCGCGCCGGCGCCCGGCATGGGCGCGCCGGCTTGTAGCGATCGGCGCGCCGCCGGCAAAGCAGCGCCCGCGCGGCGCCGAAAAACAGATGCAAAAAGCGCCCCGCAGGGCGCCCGGCCGAGCCAAGATCATGGTGGGCGCGACAGGGATCGAACCTGTGACCCCTACGATGTCAACGTAGTGCTCTCCCGCTGAGCTACGCGCCCGCTCTCGGCGCTTTCCTATATCGGCTCGCGCCGGGCGCGGCAAGCAGCCCTCACGCCGCCAGCATCTTCTGGACCTCGTTGA
>DATBWJ010000132.1:0-2409 GCA_036514935.1 Xanthobacteraceae bacterium | reverse complement strand
GAACGCGTGGCCGACAAAGGTGCTGATCTTGTCGACGAACAGGAGGATCTTTTGCATGGCGACGATTTTACGCTTCAAAAAAAAACACCATCCGGGGTCGCCGGATGGTGCTTTTCCGTCAGACTCGCGTCAGGCTTTCTTCTTCGCAGCGGGCTTGGCCGCCGGCTTGCCGAAGTAGTAGTTGTACGCCATGCGCGAGCTGACCTGCGTGTCGAGGAACCAGCGCACCGCGCGCGCGGCAAACGGGCGCTGCGACGCGATCACCTCGTTGAAGAGTGCGTTGTCCTTCCTCTTCGCCATGACCCCGTCGAAGATCTGCAGCTGCCTTTGCAGCACCGAATCCGGCGTCTTGTACATCCTGACCTTGTCCTTGGTCTGCAGCTCGATGTGGTCGATCGAGTAACGGTGGATCGCCTTCCAGGTCATGTCCTGCGAGGCCGCCTCGACCGCGTTCTCGATGATCGCCCTCATCTTCACCGGCAGGGCATCGAACTTGGTCTTGTTGAAGGTGATCTCGAGCTGCTCGGCGTTCTGGTGGTAGCTCTGCAGCATGAACACCTTGGACACGTCCGCGAAGCCGAGCAGGCGGTCGGAGGACGCATTGTTGAATTCGGCAGCGTCCAGCAGCCCGCGGTCCATCGCCGGCACGATCTCGCCGCCCGGGAGCGCGTTCACCGCCGCGCCGAGCCCGGTGAACAGGTCGATCGAGATGCCGACGGTGCGGAACTTGAGGCCCTTGAAGTCGTCGGACTTCGTGATCGGCTTCTTGAACCAGCCGAGTGGCTGCGTCGGCATCGGCCCGTACAGGAACGAGACCACGTTGGCGCCGATCGAGGCATAGATCTTGTTGAGCAGCTCCTTGCCGCCGCCATACTTGTGCCAGGCGAGCAGCATGTGGGCGTCCATGCCGTAGGCCGGGCCCGAGCCCCACAGCGCGAGGGCGTTCTGCTTGCCGTAGTGGTACACCACCACGCCGTGGCCGCCGTCGAGGGTGCCCTTCGACACCGCGTCGAGCAGGCCGAAGGCCGGCACCACCGCGCCCGCGGGCAGCACCTCGATCCTGAGGTCGCCGCCGGTCATGTCATTCACTTTCTTGGCGAAGTCGAGCGCGTACTCGTGCAAGATGTCCTTCGTCGGCCAAGTGCTCTGCCAGCGCATGCTGATCGGCCCCTGCGCCTTGACGATCATCGGGAAGCCGAGCGTCGCCGCGCCCGTCGCCGCCGCGGCCGCGCCCGTGAGGAACTTGCGGCGCGACGCCTGGGGTGTTGCCTGCTGAGTGCTCATTTGTCCTCTCCTCCTACTCTTGAAGGCTTGATGTGCAGGGCCGCAGCCCCGGATGTGGATTCCCGCCCGCCCCCTCGTTTCGACCCGCGCAGCGAGCTGAGCGGATTCTAGCCGTCGGTTCCGGGGGTTGCAAGGCGACTTCGTATCCTGAAATAACGCTTCCCGCGCCGCCGTACGCGACCGCACCCGTCGACGTTCCACGCACCGGTCAGGCGGTCATGCTGAACCACAGGAATGCCGCGTATCCGCACACGAGAAGCCCGCCTTCCCATCGGTTCACGACGAAGCCCCGCCAGGCGACCGGGGCGGACAGCGCCGTCAAGGCGAGCAGCCCGACCAGCGGCGCGCCCCCCAAATCGGCGCTCGAGAGCGGCGCGATGGCCGAGGCGGTGCCTACGACGGTGAGCGCGTTGTTAATGTTGGAGCCTACGACGTTGCCGAAGGCCAGGTCGCCTTGCCTGCGCGATGCGGCAACCAGTGTGGTGACCAACTCGGGCAAAGTGGTGCCGGCGGCCACGATCGTCATCCCGACGGCCCCCTCGGAGAGGTCGAGCGCGGCCGCCGCGCCGAGCGCGCCGTCGACCAGGAATTGCGCGCCGATCGCGAGCGCCGCCGCCCCGCCCGCGCCGCGGGCGAGGTCGAGCCGCAGGCTGCCCGCCGGAGGAACCGCGCTCGTGCCGGCGAAATCACTCTGGCGCCGCTCTCGGCGCCCGAGCTGCACGTTGAGGCCGAGATACGCGAACATGCCGGCGAGAAGCACCAATCCTTCGGCCCGGCCCACCACGCCGTCGAACGCGAACCAGGCGAGCAGCACGGTGGCCGCCAGCATCACCGGCAAATCCCATTGCAGGACGCGCAACCGGACCTCGATCGGCCGGATGAGCGCGGCGATCCCGAGGATCAGCCCGATGTTGAGCGCGTTCGCGCCGACCACGTTGCCGAGCGACACGCCCTCGTGCCCGCCGAGCGCGGCCGACACCGCGACGAACAGCTCGGGCAGGCTGGTGCCGACCGCCACCACCGTGAGCCCGATGAGCAGCGGCGAGACGCCGAGACGCCGCGCCAGGTCGCTCGCCGCGGCGACCAGCCAGCTCGCGCCGAAGTACAAGGCGGCGAGTCCCGCCA
>DATBWJ010000131.1:0-5208 GCA_036514935.1 Xanthobacteraceae bacterium | reverse complement strand
TGATCCCGAAAAGTTGCAGACTTTTCAGACCAGATCATGCGCAAATTCAGAGCGTCAGTTCACCACCAGCCTGAGCGAATGGTCGAGCACCCGCAACACACGGTCGAGCTCGTGGCCGCGCTTGACGATCAGGCCGGTCGCGGAGATCACGCTGTAGAGGCCGTGCCGGCGCGCCAGACGAGGGCTCTTCTCGATGCGGTAGATCGGCACTTCCGAGGCGCGGCGGAAGACGGAAAAAACGGCACGATCGCGGTGAAAGCCGATGGCGTAGTCGCGCCATTCACCGGCGGCGACCATGCGGCCATAAAGGCCCAGGATTCGCTTGAGCTCACGCCGGTCGAACGTCACGGCGGGGGCACCGGATCGAGCGGCCCCCCCCGCAGGCTGGCTTGGTTCGATTTCGCCGGTGATCATGCGGCGCCTCCTTTGTCCTGTCGCGGTCATGATTGCCTTGATCCGCCGCCGGGGCAAGGGCCGTTGATCGCGATCGCCTCGCAGCTGGCACCGGCCGCACCGGCCGCGCCGCCCGCGCCGGCCGATCACGCATTCGTCACTGGGTTCATAATAAGGCCCAATTTCGGTCAAGCGCCTGTCAAGCTACATTGCGATGTTGCTCCGGTAGCCTCAGGGTCCGGTCCGAACGCGAGTACCGGATTCCTCAGCCCCCCAGCCCCCTCCGGGCTCGTGGGACCGGACCCGAGAGGCCATACGGTTCAGTCCCCAACGCTGCGGGCCGGCCTCGTGCCGGCCCGTTTTTCGTTCGCCACCCAGCGCGCGGCAGGCGAGCGCGATCAAGCAGGATCAGTGAATGCGAGGTGTCAGCGCAGCGCGGCCGTGGCCGCGCCCAGCACCGGCCCTGGATGAGCGGCGCTTCCGGCCTGCAGAATGGCGGCAACCGCGTCGACTTGGGCAACCGCATCGAGACCATCATCGAGGAGCGCCGTGATCGGCACGCTCCAGGCGGCGGCAGCGCCCGTCCAGTCTCCGGCCTTCACCCAGCGCCGCACGACATTGTGATAGGTGACCGTGCGTCCCTTGTTCTCGCCGCGGCCGATCGCGACCAAAACCGCGCTCGAAAAGGAACACAGCCAGATCTCGCCGCGCTCGCCATCCCTGCCGGCGGGAGCCGCCACCGTCACCTGCCCGTGGGCGACCGACAGCGTGAGCGGCAATGCCAGCGTTCTCGGATTGCGACGGCTGTGCGCAATCGCGCGCTCGATCTCGGCGCGGTCGCTGCCGAGCGCCTGCGTCATGCCGCTGACCACGACCTGAGGCGTGTAGACATCGCGGTCTCCCCGCGCGCGCGAATAGGCCTTTTGGCGCTTGGCATGGCCCGCCAGTGCGAGCGTGTCCTTCCAGCCGAGATAGTCCCAATAGTCGACGGACAGACTGAGAGTCACCAGCGTGGGATCGCGCGCAAGCTCGCCGAGCAGCTTGTCGGCCGGCGGACAGGACGAGCAGCCCTGGCTGGTGAACAGCTCGATGATGGCGCGCGGCTCGGCACCCGCTTCGAGCGACGCGGCCATGGCGAGGGCGACAATGGTCATCAGAGCCGCGCGGCCGCCCGTCATAGCCATCTCCACCTGCCCCGCCCTCTCGTTCCTAGGGTAGGCCGGCGTTCACCCGCCACTCAAATCGAGGTGAGGGCCCCTTGAATTCCCACCGTTCGCGCCCGCTCAGGCGGCCAGTTGGCGCAGAACGTAGTGCAGAATCCCGCCGTTCTTGAAATAGTCGAGTTCGTCCAGCGTATCGATGCGGCAGATCACCGGCACCCGCTTCAAGCTGCCGTTGCTCGCGACGATCTCGGCCATCAGCCGCTGGCGCGCCTTGAGATCGCCCTGCAGCCCCCGGATGGTGACAAGCTCGCTGCCCTTGAGCGCGAGCGACTGCCACGAGGTGTTCTCCTCGAAGACCAGCGGCAGGACGCCCATGCCGATCAGATTGGAGCGATGGATGCGCTCGAACGACTGCGCGATCACGGCCCGCACGCCGAGCAGGATGGTGCCCTTGGCCGCCCAGTCGCGCGAGGAACCGGTGCCGTATTCCTTGCCCGCGAACACCACGAGCGGCACGCCTTCCGACTTGTAGCGCATGGCGGCGTCGTAGATCGCCAGTCGGTCGCCCGACGGGTAGTGAATGGTCACGCCGCCCTCGACGCCGGGAACCATCTGGTTCTTGATGCGGATATTGGCGAAGGTGCCCCGCATCATGACCTCGTGGTTGCCCCGCCGCGTGCCGTACTGGTTGAAATCGACGGGCTTGACCTTGTGCTCGATCAGATATTTGCCCGCCGGCGAGATGTGGTCGGTGGTGATGGAATCGAGAAAGAGGCCCAGCACACGGGCGTCGATGATGTCCTCGACCGGCCTCGGCAAGCGCCTCATGCCGGCGAAATAGGGCGGGTTCTGCACGTAGGTGGATTTGCGGTCCCAGGCGTAGGAGAGGCCGCCGCTGACCGCGATCTTGCGCCAATTGGCATCGCCCTTGAACACGTTTGCGTACTTGCGCACGAACATCTGCCTGTTCATGCACTTGCGGATGACCGCGGCGATCTCGCGGCTGGACGGCCAGACGTCCTTGAGGAAGACCTTTCGGCCCGCCTTGTCGAGGCCGAGGGGGGTCTTGGCGAGGTCGATCTGCATCGAGCCCGCGATGGCATAGGCGACCACCAGCGGGGGCGAGGCAAGGTAGTTCGCGCGCACGTCGGCGTTGACGCGGCCCTCGAAGTTGCGGTTGCCCGACAGCACGGCCGCCGCGATCACGTCGTTGTCGTTGATCGCCTTGGAGATTTCCGGCGCGAGCGGGCCGGAATTGCCGATGCAGGTGGTGCAGCCGAAGCCGACCAGGTTGAAGCCGAGCGCGTCGAGATCCTTTTGCAGGCCGGACTTTTCGAGATATTCAGCGACGACCTGCGAGCCCGGCGCGAGCGAGGTCTTGACCCATGGTTTGACCTTGAGCCCCTTCTGCACCGCCTTGCGGGCGAGCAGCCCGGCCCCGATCATCACCGTCGGGTTGGAGGTGTTGGTGCAGGAGGTGATGGCGGCGATGACGACGTCGCCGTGGCCGAGGTCGTGCGACCGACCCGCGACCGCGACGCGGCTGGCGGCCTCGCGCGCCTTACCGAACTCCTTGTCCATGGCGGCGGCAAACCCCGCTTTCACCTGTTTGAGCGGAATACGGTCCTGCGGCCGCTTGGGCCCGGCGAGCGAGGGCTCGACGCTGGCAAGATCGAGCTTGAGCAGGTCGGTGAAGACCGGGTCGGGCGTCGTCTTGGAGCGGTAAAGGCCCTGCGCCTCGGCGTAGGCGGCGACCAATGCGACCGACGCCTCCGGCCGGCCGGTCTCGCGCAGATAGCGGATGGTCTCGTCATCCACCGGGAAGAAGCCGCAGGTGGCGCCATATTCGGGCGCCATGTTGGCGATGGTGGCGCGATCGGCAAGCGAAAGGCTGGCGAGCCCGGGGCCGCAGAATTCCACGAACTTGCCGACGACGCCGCGTTTGCGCAGCATCTGCGTGACGGTGAGCACGAGGTCGGTCGCCGTCACCCCCTCCTTGAGCTTGCCGGTGAGATTGCCCCCGATCACCTCCGGCAGGAGCATCGAGTAGGGCTGGCCGAGGATGGCCGCTTCCGCCTCGATGCCACCCACTCCCCAGCCGAGCACGGCGAGACCATTGACCATGGTCGTGTGGGAGTCGGTGCCGACCAGCGTGTCGGGATAGGCGATCTCGGTCGTCACCTCCTTGCCGTCGAGCTTGACGCCGCCACGGGCCGTCCACACCGTGCGCGAAAGATACTCCAGGTTGACCTGATGGCAGATGCCGGTGCCCGGCGGCACGACCCGAAAATTCTCGAACGATTTCTGCGCCCACTTCAGAAAGCGGTAACGCTCCTCGTTCTGCCGGTACTCCTCCTCCACGTTCTTCTTGAACGCGCTTTTCTGGCCGTAGAAATTGATGATCACCGAATGGTCGACGACGAGATCGACCGGCACCAGCGGGTTGATCTTCTTGGGGTCGCCGCCGAGCGGCTTCATGGCGTCACGCATGGCCGCAAGGTCGACCACGGCCGGCACGCCGGTAAAATCCTGCATCAGCACGCGCGCCGGACGGAAGGCGATCTCGCGGTCCGAGGTCTTGGCCTTCAGCCACTGCGCGAAGGCCTGGATGTCCGGCTTGGTGACCGAACGGCCGTCCTCGCATCGCAACAGGTTCTCCAATAGAACCTTCAGCGAGAAGGGCAGCCGCGAAATTCCTTTCAGCCCGGCCTTTTCGGCAGCCGGCAGGCTGTAATAGGCATAGGTCCTGCTGCCGACCTTGAGGGTGCGGGCGCACTTGAAACTGTCGAGCGACGTCATGGGGCTGGTCCTCTCCCGGCGAGCAAGGCGCCGGTTCGGATGCTTGTCACCAAGAGCACGCATGGCGGCCCGCGTTGCGGCCGCGCGGGCCAAAATCCTGGTCGATCGGCGGCTTATAGGAACTTTTCACAGGCTCGGCTACACGGACCGCAGTTGTGAACAGGATGGCGCCCATGCACTGGGCTGACAGCGCCGATTGCGGGTTGTTGCTTTCCGCCCAAGCGGGACTGACGCGGTGATGCGCCTTTCCGCCAGCGGGCTTGCCTGCATTCGCGGCGGCCGCGAGGTGTTCGCCGGCCTCGCCTTCGCCATCGCCGCGGGCGAGCTTTTGATGGTCACCGGCCCCAACGGCGCCGGCAAGACCACGTTGCTGCGCCTCATCGCCGGCCTGCTGCGGCCATCGGCCGGCCGTCTCGATCTGACCGGCGGATCAGCGGACGCCAGCATCGGCGAACAGGCCCATTTTCTCGGCCACCAGGACGCGCTGAAGCCGTCGCTCAGCGTGGCCGAGAACCTCGCGTTCTGGACCGGCTATCTGGGCGCCGGCGGCTGCCCGTTGCAGGCGGCGCTCGCTGCCGTTGGCCTCGACGGCCTGGCGGACGTGCCGGCCGGCTACCTCTCAGCCGGCCAGCGTCGCCGCCTTGCCATCGCCCGCCTGCTGACGGTGCGGCGGGCGATCTGGCTCCTCGACGAGCCGATGGCCGCCCTGGATTCGGCGGCCCAAGTGACCCTCGGCGGGCTCTTGCGCGAGCACCTCGCCGGCGGCGGCCTCATCGTGGCGGCAACCCATGGCCCGCTCGGGCTTGACGGCGCGCGCGAGCTACGGCTCGGCGGGCCCGATCGCCCGGCCGCC
>DATBWJ010000130.1:0-2322 GCA_036514935.1 Xanthobacteraceae bacterium | reverse complement strand
CACCTGCTGGTCGAGCTGCTGGTTGCGGAACTGAAGCTGCTCGATCTGGCCGGTGAGCTGGCGCACGTGGGCCTCGATCTGCTCGAGCCGCACGAGGAGGTCCGATGCCGACACCTGCGCAAAGGCCGCGCTCGCCGGCGCCCCGCACAAGGCGGCGAGCGTCAGGTATCGGACGAGGGGCGTCAACATTGATCGCTTCGATGGCCAATCTGCTCGCAGCATAGCGCGCCCTGCCGTCGAAATTGTGGCTTGCCGTCGATTGGCCGCAGCGCGCGAGCGCAACGGAAACCGGCGCCCCGAAGGGCGCCGGCCTGCCGTCCCCACCCCCTAGCGGCAGCAATCATGAACTGGCGGTGAGCACAGTAACCGCGCGCCTGTTCTGTGACCAGCACGAAATGTCGTTGCACAGCGCGACCGGACGCTCCTTGCCATAGGAAATGGTGCGCATGCGCGAGGGCTCGATTCCGCGCGCGGCGAGATAGTCCCGCACGGTCTGCGCGCGCCGCGCGCCGAGCGCGATATTGTATTCGCGCGTTCCGCGCTCGTCGGCGTGGCCCTCGACGGTGAATGCGTAGCGATGGTACTGCTGGAGCCACTGCGCCTGCTTGTCGAGGGTGGCGCGCGCCTGCGGCGTGAGTTCGGAGGAATCGGTTTCGAAGAACACGCGGTCGCCGACGTTGACCACAAAATCCTGCTGGCTGCCGGGCGCGGCCGTAGCCTGCCCGGCGAGCTGATCGGCCGGCTTGTTGGCGCAGGCCGCCACCACGAGCGCCGCCGACAAGGCGGCTGCAAATCCGGCGGCACGGATCACACGCATCGGCATTCCAGCGACTCCTCGCATCCACAGGACCGGGCGTCGCCCGGTCGACAGGCTTTGCCCGAGGTCTAGCAGCGCGTTCGTTAAGCGAAGGTTCCGTCAACCTTGATGAGCGCTTGCCGGCGTCCCCCGAAATTGCGGGATTCCTGGAAACCGTCCGCAGTGGTTAATGAGGGCTGAACACGGCGAGATCGGGGCAAGGGGCGCGCGGCCCATGTACCATGGTACCGGCTCGCACGGAGCGCATTCACGATAACAGTGGCGACCAGGCGGGATCGGAGGCAAAGCTCGGCGTCGCCACGCGCTGCTCGTTGCGGCCGGTGATGTCGATCGTGTAGAGCGACGGCCCGCTGGTGCCGCCGGGATCGCGGAAGAACATCAGCACGCGCCCGTTCGGCGCGAAGGTCGGCCCTTCGTTGTGGAAGCCTTCGGTGAGGAGGCGCTCGCCGCTGCCGTCGGGGCGCATCACGCCGATCGCGAACTTGCCCTGGTACTGCTTGGTGAAGGCGATCGCATCCGCGCGCGGCGACCATACCGGCGTGGAGTAGGAGCCGTCGCCGAAGCTGATGCGCTGGGCCGGCCCGCCGCTTGCGGCCATGACGTAGATCTGCGGCTTGCCGCCGCGGTCGGACTCAAAGCAGATGCGCGTGCCGTCCGGCGAATAGGCGGGCGCGGTGTCGATGGCACCGGTGTCGGTGAGCCGGGTGGTCGCCTTCGAGCGCAGGTCCATCACGAATATGTTGGCGTTGCCGCCCTGTTGCAGGCTCATGATCACACGCTGGCCGTCGGGCGAGAAGCGCGGCGCGAACGTCATGCCGGGGAAGTTGCCGACGATCTCGCGCTGGCCGGTCTCGATGTTCAGCAGGTAGACGCGCGGATCGCCCTGCCCGAACGACATGTAGGTGATCTCCTGCGTCGTCGGCGAGAAGCGCGGGGTGAGGACGAGGTCGTGCCCGCGCGTGAGATAGCGCAGGCTGGCGCCGTCCTGGTCCATGAGCGCCAGGCGCTTGATGCGGTGCTCCTTGGCGCCGGTCTCGTCGACGAACACGATGCGGGTGTCGAAGTAGCCCTTCTCGCCGGTGAGGCGCTCGTAGATCGCGTCGGAGATGATGTGGGCGATGCGCCGCCAATTGTCGGGCGTGGTGAAATACTGCTGGCCGGCGAGTTGGCTTGCGCCGAACACGTCCCACAGGCGGAACTCGGCGCGCAGCCGTCCGTCGGACTGGCGGGTGACGCGGCCGGTCAGCAGCGCCTGGGCATTGATCGCCCGCCAGTCGGCGAAACGCGGCATCGCGTCGACGTTGACGATCCGCTCGATGAAGGCGGCCGGATCGATGGGCGCGAACAGCCCGCTGCGGCGCAGATTGCCGGTGATGATCTGCGTGACGTTGCGCGGAACCTCGCCGTCCGCGGCGCTGCCGGCGACGAATTCCGGCAAGGCGATGGGCAGCGGCTGGACGTTGCCTTGGGTGACGTCAAGCCGCAGGACGGCAGCCGCCGGCCGC
>DATBWJ010000129.1:0-7803 GCA_036514935.1 Xanthobacteraceae bacterium | reverse complement strand
GTGCCCGATCTCCGCCCCGGCGTAACCGTGCCGGGCCATGATGTCGCGCAAGAGAGCGGCGTGGTGCTCACGGCAGGCGCGCCGCCATTCGTTGTAGCCGTCGCGGCCCAGCGCGAACGCCGAGCGCGCGATGTCGAAGCGGCGGATGTGCTGGCCGTGCGCCGCGATGCGCAGCAATTCGGATGCTTCGGGGTACATCGCCGCAAGCCGCCGAACCATCCGCTCGGAATAGACGACTTCGTAGGGCCGCCTCTCACCGTCGAGGACGACGGTGCGCGGATCGTCGCCGTTGGCGGCGTCGATAGCGGCGATCACTGCGGTGTAGCGCGGCGTGGGTTCGAACATGCCATGCGATCATACCGGGATCGGCCGCAACGAACCAGCGCCGGGTCCGCTCGTTCCTTGCGCCGCGGCTGCAGTGTTGCCGCCGGGTCGCCTCCGGCCTGCCCTCGTCATATAGGGTTTTCGTGATATACTAATAATTCCTGAATAGTGGAGTTAGGCAATGTCGGAGCAGGCGAGCGGCGGCGCGGTGGCCAACGCCAAGACAATGACCATCATCGTCACCAAGGGCTCGCTCGACTGGGCCTACCCGCCCTTCATCCTGGCGACCACGGCGGCGGCGATGAACGTCGAGGTCACGATGTTCTTCACCTTCTACGGCCTGACGTTGCTGCTCAAGAAACTCAATCTCCAGGTCTCCCCGCTCGGCAACCCCGGCATGAAAATGCCGATGATGGGCATGCACATCGGCCTGCCGAACATCGTCGGCGCGATTCCGGGCGTCGACGCTGCCTGCACCGCCATGATGAAGAACCTCATCCAGAAAAAGGGCGTTGCCTCGATCGAGGAGCTGCGCGCGGCCGCGCTCGAAGCGGACGTTAAGATGATCGCCTGCCAGATGACCTTGGACTTGTTCGAGTACAAGATGGAAGACATGATCGAAGGACCGACGGTCGGCGGGGCGGCAGCCTACATGGAGCAGGCGCTCAAATCGGACATCAATCTCTTCATCTGACGCTTCAGTGACACAACCGCATCAACAACCGGACAGGACCATGGCCGATCAAGTGCTCGACGCAAAGGGGCTCAATTGCCCGTTGCCCATTCTGAAGGCAAAGAAGGCGCTCAAGGACGTGCCGGTCGGCGGGACGCTGGAAATCCTGGCGACTGATCCCGGCGCCGTGGCCGATTTCAACGCCTTCTGCCGGGCAACGGGCAACGAGCTCGTCGAATCCACGCAGGACAAGGACGTTTACCGATTCCTCATCCGGCGCGCCGGCTGACCGCCGCACGCGCCGCTCTTCAGTCGCAGGTGAATTTTGGAAAGGACAGTCGTCGGGGTTGGAGCGAGGGAGGCTGACATGCACAAGACGCTGCTGGACGCGATGATTTGGATTTTGTTCCTGGGCGGCCTTGTTGGCTTGGTGATGGCGCTTGTGAAGCTGTTCGGCGGGGGCACCGCGGTCGAATATGGCGTATTGGGCATCGGCGGGGGCCTCTGGCTGCTGTCTTCGTCGATCTCGATCTTCATTCGCGACAAGCTGACCTGAGCGGAATAGTCCGACCCACGGTCCCGGACGCGCGGGATGCCGCGCTCCTTTTCCCCGCTTGCGGGGAGTGGGTCGGGGTGAGCGCGTAGTTTGGGTTGAGCGCCAGCGAAACCCGTCGCTCCATGGCAATGCAATCAGAAGGCGATGGGTCTCGCTTCGCTCAAGCAACCCTAAAGATTGTTATCATGCGGCGTCGGCCGCTGGCCGCACGCGGCGGGCGATCTCCGGCCCGCGCTCGCGCTCGATCACGGCGATGTCGTACTGGCCCTGCAAGTCGAGCCAGAACTGTGCGCGGTTGCCGAAATAGCGGGAAAGCCGCACCGCCGTGTCGGCGCTGATCGAGCGGCGGCCATTGAGGATGTCGGTGATGCGGCCGGAGGGCACGCCGAGATCAAGCGCGAGCCGGTTGGCGCTGAGCCTGCGCGCCGCCAGTTCGCGCTTCAACAGGCGGCCGGGATGTACGACGGGGGGCATGATGGTCATCCTCGGTGATAATCGACGATCTCGACCTCGTAGGCGTCGCCCTTGCGGAATTCGAAGCAAATACGCCAGCGCTCGTTCACCGTCATCGCCCACTGCGTCTTGCGGTCGCCTTTGAGCCTGTGCAGGCCCACGCTTTTCAAAGGGCTCAGGTCATTGAGCGACTTCGCCACATTGAGCGCCAGCAGCAGATCGATCGCCGCCTCGAAATCCAGCCCGCGCAGCTGGTTCGGCTGTTTGCCGTCCCAGACCTTGCGAGTCGCGGGATTGCGCCACGACCGGATCATGGCAACAACATACTACGCGAAACGGTGAAGCACAAGCGGCAAGCGCAGGCGAGCGGAAAAAGGGCAATTGCTCCGCTCCCGCATTTCGTCGCGCTCAATGCCGGCCGCGAACCTGCGGGGCGAGGCGACGACGTCGGCGCGAACGATTAGGCTCGACTGCAAACCGCTAGCCGGCGCCGCGCCACGATCGGGAGCGCCACCTCGACCGGTAGCGAGGGCGTCTCGCGCTGGCACGAGAGGCCGCCGGTGCCGCACAGGACTTGCTTGATCGATATTTTGGCCACCGATATCTCACGCTACGAATTCAAGTTTTTATATGTAAAATACCGGCCTCCGGCTGGAAAGAGACATGGGCGAACTCGCGGTTACCACCATCGTCGGCCTCGGCGGCTTCGCCGTCGGCCTCGTGTTCGGGGCGACGGCTCAGCGCACCAATTTCTGCACCATGGGGGCGATATCGGACGCCGTCCTGATGGGCGACCGGCGCCGCCTGCGCGCCTGGTTGCTGGCGATCGCGGTGGCCATCATCGGAACCCACGCGCTGCATGTGGCCGGCGCGATCGACATCAACAAGTCGATCTATCTTGCGCCCAATCTCGGCTGGCTCGGCGCCGTCGTCGGCGGCCTCATGTTCGGCTTCGGCATGACGCTGACCGGCGGCTGCGGCAGCAAGACGCTGGTACGTCTGGGCGGCGGCAACCTGAAGTCGCTGGTGGTGGCGATGGTGCTCGGTCTCGTCGCCTACATGACGCTGCGCGGACTGCTGGCGCTTGTCCGGGTGTGGATCGAGAGCGCGGCCAACATCGACCTCAAGGCGCGCGGGCTCGCGAATCAGAATATCGGCGAGATGGCGGCCGCCTGGCTCGGGCTGCCGGGCCACAGCGGGCGCGTGGCTGCTGCGGTGGTGATCGCGGCGGCGCTCCTGGCCTTCTGCGCCAAGGACGAGGGGTTTCGCCGCAGCCCGGTCAACATCGTCGCCGGCCTCCTCATCGGCCTGACCGCCGTCGCCGGCTGGGTCGTCACCGGCATTCTCGGCGCCGACGAGTTCGAGCCTGCGCCGCTCGCCTCGATCACCTTCGTTGCGCCGATGGGCGAGAGCCTGCAGTACCTGATGACCTTCACCGGCGCCACCATCAACTTCGGCATCGCGGCGGTGGGCGGCGTCATCGCCGGCAGTTTTCTGATGGCGGTGGCCACCGGCGCGTTCCGCGTCGAGACCTTCACCGACCGCAGCGACTTCGTGCGCCACCTCGCCGGCGCGGCGCTGATGGGGGCCGGCGGCGTGCTGGCGCTCGGCTGCACCATCGGCCAGGGCGTCACCGGCATGTCGACGCTGGCGCTCGGCAGCGTGATCGCCTGGCTGTCGATCCTGACCGGCGGCATCCTCGGCGTGAAGTACCTGGAGGAAGGATCCTTGGGCGGGGCGGTGCGCGCGGTCCTCGCGCGCGGTTGATCGCGACGGCCGGCGCAAGGACCATATTCACAGGCACCCGCCGAGCCGCTCGCCCGCCGGCCCGCCGCGCCGATTGCGCGCATTGACAGGGGCGCACGGGGAATCATAAATTATTCAACAGAATAATTGAATGATGCAAAGTCCCGCCGGCAGCGGCGGCCAGGTCCATGCGCGACGCCGTTTTGCTCTACGAACCCCACATCCGGCTCGGCGCATTCGCCGCCGTGTTCGCGCTGATGGCGCTGTGGGAAATGATCGAGCCGCGCCGTCGGCAGGCGATCGGACGCGCCTGGCGCTGGCCCAACAATCTCGGCGTCGTGCTGGCCAACACGCTCCTTCTGCGCCTTGTCTTTCCGACCACCGCCGTCGGCGTTGCCCTCCTCGCCGAGACGCAGGGCTGGGGTCTGCTCAACGTCCTGGCCGTGCCGGCGTGGGCGGCCGTCGTTGGCGCGGTCGCGGTCCTCGATCTCGCGATCTACCTTCAGCACGTTCTCTTTCATGCCGTGCCGGCGCTGTGGCGGCTCCATCGCATGCACCACGCCGACCTCGAATTCGACGTGAGCACGGGCCTGCGCTTCCACCCGATCGAGATCGTGCTGTCGATGGTCATCAAGTTCGCGGTCATCGCCGCGCTGGGCGCCCCGGCGCTGGCCGTCCTGATATTCGAGGTGCTGCTGAACGCGACCTCGATGTTCAACCACGGCAATGTCCGCATCCCCGCGCCCCTTGACCGCGTGCTGCGCTGGTTCGTGGTCACGCCCGACATGCACCGCGTCCATCACTCCATTCTGGTGCGCGAGACCAACAGCAATTTCGGCTTCAACCTGCCTTGGTGGGACCGCCTGTTCGGCACCTACCGTGCCCAGCCGGCAGCCGGGCACGAGGCCATGACGATCGGAGTCGACGCGTTCCGCAATCCGCGCGAGCTTGGGCTCGACCGCATGCTGCTCCAGCCCTTCCGCGGCGATGTCGGCCGCTATCCGCTCGGACGGCGGGAGGGCGAGCCATGAGCCGCCGCGTGCTCGCGCGCCTTGCGCTCGTGCTGCTGCTCGCCGCAGCCGCGGCGTGGGCCGCCCTTCATCGCGACCAGATCGACTTGGCGACGCTCGACGCCTGGCTTGCCTCGTTCGGGCCGTGGGCGCCGGTCGGCTACATCGCGCTCTTCGCCGTCGCCACGGTGGCGTTCGTTCCCGGCGCAGTGTTCGGCCTTGCGGGCGGCGCCCTGTTCGGGCCGTTGTGGGGCAGCGTGTGGAATCTCCTGGGCGCGACGCTGGGCGCGAGCCTGGCATTCCTGGCCGCGCGCACCATTGCGGCGGACTGGGTTGCGCGCAAGGCTGGCGGACTGCTCAAGCGCGTGATCGAGGGCGTCGACGCCGAGGGCTGGCGTTTCGTCGCCCTTGTGCGGCTGGTGCCGCTGTTTCCCTTCAATCTTTCGAACTACGCGCTCGGGCTCACGCGTATCCCGTTTGCCCACTACGTCGCCGCCACGCTCGTGTGCATGGCGCCTGGCACGGTCGCCTACACCTGGCTCGGCTATGCCGGGCGCGGGGCGCTCAGCGGGGAGGCGCAGACGGTGCGCTACGGGCTGTTCGCGCTCGGCCTTCTCGCTGCGATCGCCTTTGCCTCGCGCCTCGTTGCGCGCCGGCGCACCTCGTTTGACTGGATCGAGGCCGACGGCCTGCGGCGCCGGATCGAGAGCGGCGAGGCGGTGACCGTGATCGACGTGCGGGGCGCGGACGAGTTTATGGGCTTGCTTGGCCACATCGCGGCGGCGCGCAATATTCCGGTAGGCGAGCTCGCAACTCGAATCGCGGAACTCGGCGGGCTCGAACGTGGGCCGGTCGTGCTCGTGTGCCGGACTGACAAGCGCTCGGTTGCCGCTGCGCGCCTGTTGTGGGCGGCCGGGTTCTCGCAGGTCAGCGTCCTGCGCGGCGGGATGCTGCATTGGAACGAGGCCGGCTTGCCGGTCGAGGATCGCACCGTCGTCGCAGCCGCATGAAAGGCACCGTGCATGAAGACCCTGTTCATTATCAACGATCCACCCTACGGAACCGAGCGGGTCTACAACGCGCTCAGGCTCGCGCAGGCGCTGCTGAAAGAGGGCGCGCCGGCCGAAGTGACGGTGTTCCTGATGGCGGACGCCGTCGTCGCCGCCAAGGCCGGCCAGAAGACGCCCGACGGCTACTACAATGTCGAGCGCATGCTCAAGCGCGTGCTCGCCGCCAACGGCAAGGTGCTGCTGTGCGGAACCTGCATGGACGCCCGCGGCCTCGACGCGGCGGCCGTCCTGGAGGGCGCGCGCCGCAGCACGATGGACGAGCTGGCGGCGACAACCACGGCGGCCGACAAGGTGCTAGTGTTCTGACGATGCGCATCTATCTCGATTACAACGCAAGCACGCCGATCGATCCCGCCGTCGCCGCGGCAATGCGGCCCTTTCTCGCGGATCATTACGGCAATCCGTCGAGCGGGCACTGGGCGGCGGCCACGGCCAAGGCGGCGCTGGAGACCGCGCGCGGCCAGGTGGCGGCGCTGCTCGGCTGCCGCCCCGACGAGATCGTCTTCACGAGCGGCGGCAGCGAGGCCAACAATTTTGCGCTCAAGGGCGTCTTCTTCGCGCTGCGCGAAAAGGGCGACCACATCGTCGCCAGCCGCATCGAGCATCCGGCGATTCTGGAGCCCTGCCGTTTCCTCGAACGCCTGGGCGCGCGCGTGAGCTATCTGCCCGTCGACGGCCGCGGGCGCGTCGATCCGGACGACCTGCGGGCTGCGATCACCGCGCGCACCATCCTCGTCTCCATCATGCACGCCAACAACGAGGTCGGCACCATCGAGCCGGTGGCCGAACTGAGCCGGATCGCGCGCGCGCGCGGCGTGCTGTTTCACACTGATGCGGCGCAGTCGGTCGGCAAGATTCCGACCGCCGTCGATGCCCTCGGCGTCGATCTTCTGACGCTCGCCGGCCACAAGCTCTATGCCCCCAAGGGCGTGGGCGCCCTGTTCGTGCGGGGCGGCGTTGCGATCGAGCCGCTGATCCATGGCGCCGGCCACGAGGGCGGCCGCCGCGCCGGCACCGAAAGCGCGCTGCTCGCGGTCGGGCTCGGCACGGCCTGCGCGCTCGCGCGCGATCTGGCGCCGATGGAGCGCGTGCGCGCCCTGCGCGACCGCTTCTGGCACAAGCTGCAGGCGCAATTCGGGGATCGCGTCGTGCTCAACGGCGACCCCACCGACCGGCTGCCGAATACGCTCAACGTGTCCTTCGTCGGCCGCGTCGGCGCCGAGGTTTTGGCACGGCTCGAAGGAGTGGCGGCCTCGACCGGGTCGGCCTGCCATGCCGGCCGCATCGAACTGTCGCCGGTGTTGGAGGCGATGGGGGTCGCGCCTGAGGTCGGCATGGGAGCGGTCCGCTTCAGCCTCGGGCGCGCAACCACGCGCGAGGAGGTCGACGAGGTCGCCGATCGCCTGGCGGGCGTGCTGGCCACCGCGGCCTGACGGGCCCCTTGGCGGCGGCCAGCAGAATCGGCTCGGCGCCATGACGACAGGGCAGGCGACAGCGGGAATGGCCGAGTCCTATCGCCAATGGCGGGCGAGCCGCCTGGGCGAGATCACCGACGCCCTGGAGCACCGCCTGATCAGCGATCTGCTCGGTCCGCTCGCCGGGGAGAGGCTGCTCGACGTTGGCTGCGGCGACGGGCTGTTGGCATCGCAACTTGCCCGGCGCGGCGCGCTCGTCACCGGGCTCGACGCGGATGCCGAGATGCTCGCCGCGGCCAAGCGGCGCATGGCGGCTCCCTGCCATCTCGCAGCCGGACGCGCGGAAAGCCTGCCCTTCGCGGACGCCAGCTTTGACGGCGTCGTTGCGGTGACGGTGCTGTGCTTCGTGCGCGGCGCCGAGCGGGCGCTGGCGGAGACGGCGCGCGTGCTCAAGCCCGGCGGGCGGCTTGTCATCGGCGAACTCGGGCGCTGGAGCCTGTGGGCGGCCGAGCGCCGCGTGCGCGGCTGGCTCGGTCATCCCACCTGGCGGGCGGCG
>DATBWJ010000128.1:0-2158 GCA_036514935.1 Xanthobacteraceae bacterium | reverse complement strand
GGCCGCCCGCGCGTCGCCGGCGCCCACCGCGATCAGCCCACCGGCGATCGCCTGATGGCCGCGCGCGGCCCGGCGCTCGCGCCGGCGGCGCGCCAGGCGCCGCGGCGAGCTTGCCGCCCCGCGCGCCACCGACCACAGCAGGATCGCTGCGGCCGCGATCAGCACCGCCACGGCCACCAGCACCGCGACCGAGGTCGCGATGCGGTGGTCGAGCCAGACGATGACGACCTCGCCGGGCCGATCGGCAATCCAGGCGGCGGCCAGCGCAATCACGCCCACCAGGCCCAGGAAGACGACGACCCGAACCATGGGCGCCCCTTACGGCCTGCCGAGCGCGTCGAGCGCCCCGGCGGCCAAACGCTGGGCCGCCGCGATGGCGGCGTTGCGCGCCGTCGCCTTGGCGATCCAGGCATCGGCGAGCGAGCGCACGGGCGCGGGCAGCTTGGTGAGCTCGGCAAGCGCACCCGCCACGTCGGCCTGGCCGGCCTTGATCTCGATGCGCGCCAGGATGGTCGACACGTCGTCGCCGGGCGGCTCGGCAAGCGGGCGGACGCGGACGAGCCGATCGGCGCTCGCCTGCAGTCGATCGAGGAGGCCGCGCTCGGGCGCGGGTCGCTCGACCGCGCGCGCCATCGCCGGGAGCAGCGCCGACAATTCGGCGCCGAGGGCGGCGGCGGTCGGGACCCCCGCGGCGGCGAAGGGCGTGAGCGGCGCGAGCGCATGGGCATCGCTCACCAATGGCCTGATGCCCGCAAGCTCGGATGCAAACGGCGCGCCACGCTCGGCCGCGGCGCGCACCGCGGCGGCGAGCACGGCGGCGCGCAGGCCGGCGTCGACCACTGTCCTCGTTGCCGAGGCGTCCACGCGCGATTCGACCACCTTGGCAGCGGTCTCGATCGCGGCGAGGCGATCAGCCAGTCGATCGACCTCGCCCTTCTCGGCCGCCGGCACGCGCCCGCGGTTCATGAGGCTCGGCGCAAGGTCTTCGAGGGCCTTGGCGGCCGCCTCGGCGCGCTCGCGGCCTTCCCGCGCCACCGCCTGCACCTCGTCGATGCGCTTGGTGAGCGCCGCAACGCCGTCGGCGAGCGAGGATAGGGATGATTCGAGCCTGCTCACGCGCGCGCTGACGGCATCACCGGCGGCGGGCCGGGTTGCGAGCCTGGCTTCGCCGGCGGCGGAGCCGCCAGGCTCCGCCAAGGCGAGCGCGACTTCGAGCTTGGCGATGCGCTGGGACAGGTCCTCGCTGCGGGTATCGGGGATCGGCCGGCCCGCGTCCACGCCCGTCGGCGAAGCCGCCGGGGCAACGCGCGCGTTGCTCACCTCCGCCACGACGCCCCGAATTTGAACCAAGCCTGCCAGCGCGAGCGCGCCGACGAGCACCCCAACCGCGGCAGCGCCGGCAGCCGCTGCTGCGATCAGCGGCCACGGCGCGCGCGATGAGCCAATGGGCGCAGCGGCAGGCGGAGGCTCTGACGCCGGCGCGCGCGCACCCTCCCCGCTGGCGCTTGCGGATGCCTCAGGCGCGGTGGCCGTGCCCGCCTGCGCGGCGTCCGCGTCCACGGGCTCGACCCTGACCTCGGTTGCGGCGAGATCGATCGTCGCGGGCTGGTCGCGACGGTGCGGCGGGGTCGGCCTTCCGTTGCCCACCATGATGTGTCCTCAACCGAATCGATGTGCCGGCATACTGCGCAAGCCACGCCGGGGCAACGTGCCGGCTATCTTTGCTCGACCAGGTCGAGGAGCGCGGCCTCGTCGGGACGAGCCGCCACGCGGATGTGGCGGGCCCCCGCGTCCGCTAATGGTTGCGCCACCTGGCGCGACAGGCAGAAGTGGGTGGCGTCCAGCGCCGCGTCGAGGAGGCCGTCGGCCCGGGCGGCCGTCACAAACGCGCTCGCGCTGCGCTGAGAGAAATGGAGCACGGCGATCTCGCCGGCCGTCAGCGCCGCCCGGATGTCGTCCCGCAGCCGGCCATCGGCGACGGCCCGGTAAATGACGAGCATGTCGACGGCGATGCCCCTGCTGCGAAGCTCGGCGGCGAGGTCGCCCGCGCGCTCCTCGCCCGCCAGGTAGAGGACGCGGCGCGGCCCCCTTTCCGCGACGAGCCGCATCAAGTCGCCGCCGTCGCCGTCGGCCGATTCGACGCGCAGAAATCCGGCCG
>DATBWJ010000127.1:0-3787 GCA_036514935.1 Xanthobacteraceae bacterium | reverse complement strand
CGCTGTGCGCGATGTCCTCGGCGGCCTGCGCGTCCTCGGCGGCCTCCTGCGAGACGGCGCCGCGGCTGGCGAGCGACTGGCGGCGGACGTTGATGCTCTTCTTCTGCTGAAAGGCGACCTCGGCGCGATCGCGCTGCGCCTGTGCCCTGGTGAGGTTGGCCGCCGCCTGCCGCTCGGCCGCCTCGCTCTTGAGGAGCTTGGCGCGCTGCGCATCCTCGTCGAGCCGGGCGAGCAGCGCGCCCGCCGTCACGAGGTCGCCCTGGTCGGCGTCGAGGGCGACGATCTTTCCGGCGATCTGGAATCCGATTTTGGACACGACCTGCGCTTCGACCGTCCCGATGCCGAAGACGCGCACTTCGACATTGTGCTCGGGCACCGCCGTGCGCACCGCGATTTCACGCGCAAACAGCGCGTAATAGCCGCCGCCGAGCACGAGCAGCGCCGCCAATCCGATGGCTATCGTGAGGGTGCGGGACATCGGCGCGCGGCTCAGCGATGCGCTCGTGCGAATGCCGCCTCGGCGCGGGCGATGGCGGCTTGCCCGACCGGCCGCGCCCGGCGGGCAAACACGCCCATCTCCACCGTTTCATCCGCCGACATCGGATTCTCCGTTTGGTCGGGGGTCTACCCGCCGCCGTCGCCGCCGACCTTGCGCTGGATCAAGTCGGCCGCCTCAGGCGAACGCGCTGGCGGCCGTGATGCCGCGGACCCGGCACTATGGCCAAAGCTCGCGGCTGGCGATGTCGGCGCCCTCGCGCATCGCCTTGAACTTCTCCCATACCACCGTGGGATGCACCTCGGTCCTGTAGAGCGCCTGGGAGGAGAAGCCGCAGTCGGCGCCGGCCATCACGTTTTCGCGCCCCACCAGCCGCGCAAAGCGCAGGAGGCGCTCGGCGATCAGCTCGGGATGCTCGACGATGTTGCTGGCGTGGGTGATGACGCCGGGGCAGATCACCTTGCCGTCCGGCACACGCACGCGCTCGAACAGATGATACTCGTGCTCGTGGCGCGGATTGGCGGCCTCAAAACTGTAGGAGCCCGCGTTGACGCGCAGCACGTAGCCGATGACGTCGGCGAGCGCGGCCTCATGGATGCGCGGGCCCTCGTTGATGCCGTAGCAGGTGTGGAAGCGCACCTTCTCGGGCGCAATGCCGGCAAGCGCCGCGTTGGTCGCCTCGACGTAAAGCTCCGCGCGCCGCCTCTTGGCGCGCTCGTCGAGATCGGGCTCGGCGAAAATGTCTGACAGAAAGGGATCGTCGACCTGCAGCAGAAGGCCGGCCTCGACGATCGCGCGGTACTCCTTGGCGAGTTCGGCGGCGAGCGCATGAAGATACTCCTCGTCCGAGCGGTAGTATTCGTTTTTGCCGACGCCGGAGACCGCGGTGGCGGGCAGGAACACGCGCTCGTGGGGCACGCCGGCCGCGCGCGCCGCCGTCTTCACGTTGTCGATGTCGGTCTTGACCAGCGCCTCGCCGCGATACTTGACCGGGCCAACGCACACCACCGGCGCGAGCGAGACGATGGCGCCGCCCATCATCGCCTGCTTGAAGTACTCGGCATAGTATTCCGGGAAGGCCGCGACCTCCTTGCGAAACAGGTTGGCCTTCAGCTCCGGCCGCCGCTCAAAGCCCTCGAAGCGCTCCTGGACGTAGGTGAAGAAGCCGGGCTTGGAGAATTCGCCGTCCGAGACGATGTCGATGCCGCATGCGACCTGCCGGCGCACGCACTCGGCGACCGCCGCGGCGAGCATGGCGTCGAATCTCTCCTGATCGCAGGGCTCGCCGGCGTATTTCGCCTTCATCAGATCGAGCAGGTCGTGCGGGCGCGGCAAGCTGCCGATGTGCGTCGTCTGGATGCGATCGGTGTTTTGTTGGCCCGCCATTGCGCGCTCCCCCTGGTTGTCCGTTCCCGCGGTGCTGGCCGCCCGGCTCTAGTCCTTAGCCGCGGATGACCAAGCCGCCACCATTCTTGCGGGCAGCCGCTCGTGGGACAAGCCGGGAATCTCTGCTAAGGTGCCGACTGGCGAAAGCCCGGGTCTTCGACCGGCGCGGTTGGCCGCAACGGCAGCGCAATACCTGTGGAAAGGCACTCGACATCGCCCGCTTAACGCATGACATTCACAACGTCGCCCGCATTCCCGTCCACCATCCTGTGATGGGACCACAGGCAAGATCTTGAGACCGCGGACGCCCGCGAAGGCGCGCACGACTTCCCGCAGCTAATGTTTGGGCGAGCATAGACAGGCCATCAGGCATTCAGTTAATTCTTCTCCCGCCAAATTATCCAAATTCAGGAAACAAGCATGGACAAGTGGACCTTTGGACTGACCATGACGATCACCGGCGTGGGGGGAACCTTCCTGACCCTCTGGATCCTGAGCCTATCGATAATTCTTCTCAAGAAGATATTTCCGCTTCCGGTCGAAGACGGCGACGCCGAGAAGAAGACATAGAAGCGGGAGATCGACATGCTCGAAGCCATCTTGACCGGACTGACCGGCCTGACGAGCGGAATAAGCCTTCTCGTCTCTGACGGGCTGCCCAACGTGGTGATGCTGTTGATCGCCGGCGCACTGATCTATCTCGGCGTGAAGAAGAACGTGGAGCCGCTGCTGCTGGTGCCCATCGGATTTGGCTGCCTGCTGGTCAACGTGCCGCTGAGCGAGCTCATGGAGAAGGGCGGCTTGCTGCAGACGCTCTACCAGGCGGGAATTACCACCGAGCTGTTCCCGCTGCTGATCTTCATCGGCATCGGCGCCATGACCGATTTCGGTCCGCTGCTGGAAAACCCCAAAATCCTGTTGTTTGGGGCTGCCGGCCAGGTCGGCATTTTCGTCACGTTGCTGCTCGCGCTGGCGCTCGGCTTTCCCGCGCTGGAGGCGGTGAGCATCGCCATCATCGGGGCGTGCGACGGCCCGACCTCGATCTACGTGGCCTCCCAATACGCCCCGCAACTGCTTGGGCCGATCTCGGTCGCCGCCTATTCCTACATGGCGCTCGTTCCCATCATCCAGCCGCCGATCATGAAGGCGCTGACCACGCAGAAGGAGCGTGTGGTGCGGATGGGAGCGGTCAAGAAGACCGTCTCGCCCACCGCCAAGCTCATCTTCCCCATTGTCGTGACCCTGGTGACGGCCCTCATCGCGCCCAAGGGCCTGCCGCTCATCGGCACCATCATGCTCGGCAACTTCATGCGCGAGTGCGGCGTGGTCACCCGGCTGCTCAAAGCCTCGGAGAACGAGATCGCCAACATCTCGACGCTCTTTCTCGGCCTGGCGATCGGCGGCACCATGGAGGGCCACGCCTTCCTCAAGCCCACGACGCTGGCCATCTTCGGCCTCGGCTTCATCGCCATCAGCATGGATACGGTGTTCGGGGTCTTGTTCGGAAAGCTGATGTGCCTGCTGACCGGCGGCAAGATCAATCCGCTCATCGGCGCGGCGGGCATCTCGGCCTACCCGATAGCGGCGCGCGTGGTGCAGAACGAGGGACAGCGCTACGACAAGCGCAACTACCTGCTCATGCACGCCGCCGGCGCCAACACCGGCGGCCAGATCGGCTCGGTTGTCGCCGCCGGCGTCATGCTCTCGGTGCTCAAGGGGATGGGATTGATCTGATCAGAGCGTGTTCCGCTGAGCTCGAATCGGCGCACCAACGGCACTTATCTCCGACTCGTCATGCTCCGCGAAAGCGGAGCATCCAGTAACCATCGACGCCGGCGGTTACTGGATTGTCCGCTGGAGTTTACCATCGGGCCGGCCCATCGGGCCGCGCTGCGCGCGGACCCG
>DATBWJ010000126.1:0-2578 GCA_036514935.1 Xanthobacteraceae bacterium | reverse complement strand
CAGCCACTTGCCGCGCTGGGCGCGCACGGCGGTGACCGGCACGCTGGGGTCGGCCTCATTGATCACCGCGCGCACCATGTCGCCGCCCTGGTTGACCTCGGCCACCAGCGCGTCGGCGGAAAGCTTTCGCCACAACGCGATCGCCTTGGCCGCCCAGCCGGCGGGAGAAAGGCCGCGCACGGTCTCGTCGGCGATCACATAGATGGTGCCGTCCTCGCCCAATCCGGCGGCGACGAGCCCGCAGGCGTCCGCCCCCTTGCGGGCGGAGGCCGGCGGATCGATTGCCACCACGATGCGCTTAAGCGGCGGGGCGGCGGCGACGCGGCAGCTTTCGATCAGCGCGCGCGACCACAGGGCGTCGGGACGGTCCTCGATGAGTTCGCCAAAAATTTCCTGGCGGCCGAGCCGCGTGCCGCCATAGCGCGCCACGATCTGTTCGACGAAGGCCGGCGCCAGCAGGCGCGCGTTGACATGGGTACTCGCGCGGCTGACCACCGTTGCCGGGTCGGCGATCAGGCGCTTGATCAGCGCGGTCGGCCGCGGCGTGGTCGTGATGACCTGCCGCGGCCGTTCGCCAAGGCGCAGCCCGAACTGCAGCATATCGAAGGTCGCTTCGGCATGGCGCCACTTGGCGAGTTCGTCGGCCCAGGCGGCCGCAAATTGCGGGCCGCGCAGGCTGTCGGGATTCTCGGCCGAGAAGATTTGTGCGACGCTGCCGTTCGGCCATTCGAGCCGCCGGCGCGAGGGAATCCACGCTGGCCGCTCGCTGCGGCGATGCGCCGCGATGAGACCGGAGACGCCCTCGACCATGACCTCGCGCGCCTCGTGCTCGGTCTCCCCGACGAGCGCGATCGGGCTTGTCGGCGCCCCGGCAAACGGCGGCTCGCCGAGCGCGAGCCCACGCACCCATTGAGCGCCCGCGCGCGTCTTGCCGGCGCCGCGCCCGCACAGCAGGAGCCACGTCGTCCACGGCCCCGCCGGCGGGCGCTGATGGGGATGGGCAAACGATGGCCAATCGTGAAAGACGCGCAGGTTAGCGCTCGGCTTCTCCTGCGCCAAAAACTCCGCCAGCAGTCCGTGCGTCGACAAAAGCTTCCATGCGGCGTGCAAGCTCGCGACGGAACTCGTCCATGTCTCGTGGTCCGTCATCGTCTGGCGTGGCATCCGTTGCGGTGTCGGCGCGCTCGCGCTGGTCGAGCGCGGTCAGCTCGCGCAGCGTCTTGACCAGAAGCGCGAGCACACGCGCGTCGCGCTCGCGCTCCTCGGGGGCCTGCGCCGCGCACAGGATGCGCGTTTCGATCTCGCGCACCTGCGCGTCGGCGGTGCGCCACATGCGGCGCACCAGCGCCAGCCGGCTGCCGCCGAAGCGCAGGCGCGCGCGCGGGCGCGCAAAGCCGTCGCGCCGGCGCGGCAGCGGCGCGACCTCGCCGTCGCCGCGCGCGCCGTCGACCCAGTAGTAGAGCTTGTTCTGGCTCATGCCGTGCTCGCGGCAGATGGCAAGGACGGTCTTGACGCCCTCGGCATAGTCCTTGCGCGCGCGGGCGATGGTGTCGGGCGAATCCGTCGTGGCGCGCGCGTGGGCGATGGTATCTGGCGAATGAGGCATGGCACGCTGCAGGGCGCGCGAGGCGCAAACGCGTTGGGGATGGAACGAGCGATCAGACAGGGCGCCAGCGCGGCGGCGGCTGGGCGCATGTATCGAGCGTGCGCGGAACCTACCGGAGGAGCGACGCGCTTGTCAAGGAGGATTTTCCTAGGAAATTTATCGCAAGCACGGAAAGGCCCCGGCAATGCCTTTACCTTATTGACGGCGCGGGGAAATCCGCGCATTCCGCTGCGCCGGGGAAGCGCCGCAGACACGCCGACCCGGTGCGGATTGAACTCGATCCGCCGCTGTCATAGCAGGGGCACTTGTCTCTGAACTCGTCATGCTCCGCGAAAGCGGAGCATCCAGTAACCACGGACGCCGGTGGTTACTGGATCGTCCGCTTGCGCGGACGATGACCTTTATGGGTGATTCCTTGCAACGGTTGTTATCACCTCACCAGATACGTCGCGATCTCGGGAAACGCCACGATAAGCGCGACCACCAGGCACATCGACAGCGCGAACGGCAGCGAGCCCACGAAAATGTCCTTGAGCGAAATGTCGGGGCGCGCCAGCGTCGAGTGGACGACGAACACGGCAAGCCCGAACGGCGGCGTCAGCAGGCCGACCTCGGTGGCCACCACGGTGACGACGCCGAACCACACCAGGTCGATCTCGAACGATTTGAGCGCCGCCAGGAACAGCGGCACCATGATCAGCATGATCGAGACCGAATCGATGATCGTGCCCAGGATCAGCACGATCACCACGTAGATCGCCAAGAGCCCGTAGAAGCCGAGGCCCGCGCCCTCGAACATCGCCGCCAGCTCGCCGGGCAGGCCGGACAGGCCGAGCATGCGGCTGTACATGCTCGCGGACACGATCAGGAACAAGAGCGTCGCCGACACGCTGCCGGTCTCGAGCAGAACGTCCCACAGCCGGCGCCACGTCAGCGTGCGGCGCGCGAGCGCAAAGATGAAGCCGAGAAAGG
>DATBWJ010000125.1:0-8393 GCA_036514935.1 Xanthobacteraceae bacterium | reverse complement strand
GCGCTCACCACCGGTCCGGAGCGGCGCGACGGCACCACATTGACCACGCCGGCGGGTACGCCCGCTTCCTCCAGCACCGGCATCAGCGCCAGCATGGTGAGCGGGGTCTCCGAGGCGGGCTTGAGCACCATGGTGCAGCCGGCCGCGAGCGCGGGGCCGATCTTGCGGGTGGCCATGGCGGCCGGAAAATTCCACGGCGTCACCAGCACCGCGACGCCGGCCGGCTTGTGGTGGACGAGCATGCGGGCGCCCGAGGCGGGCGCGCGCGAGACCTCGCCGATGTTGCGCACCGCCTCCTCGGCGTACCAGCGGAAGAACTCGGCGGCGTAGGCGACCTCGCCGCGCGAGTCAGACAGCGCCTTGCCGTTCTCCAGCGTGATCAGCTTGGCGAGCCGTTCGCTCTCGCCCACGATGATCTCGTAGGCCTTGCGCAAAATTTCCGCGCGCTCGCGCGGCTTTTTTTGCGCCCAGCCGTCGAAGGCGTGAGCGGCGGCATCGACCGCGGCGCGAGCATCCTCGACCGAGGCGCTGGCGACCGAGGTGATCTTGTTCTCGGTTGCCGGATCGATGACGTCGAAGCGCGCATTGTCGGAGGCCTTGCGCCACTGGCCGCCGATCCACAGATCGGTCGGAACGTTCGCGAGCAGATTGTCATACGCAGCCATGGTCTCACTCCCTTCCTTCGCCACACCGCGCCTTCACCTCTCCCCAACGGGGAGAGGGAGCCCGCCGTGCGCGTGGCGACTCATCGCTCTAACTCTCCAGCGACCGCCTGACGGTCTCGGCGATGCGATCGACGTTCGGCAGCATCGCGTCTTCCAGAACGTCGGCGGCCGGCAGCGGGCAGTGCGGCGTCGTGATGCGCACCGGCGGGCCATCGAGCTCGTAGAACGCCTCGTCGGCGATGATCGACACGATCTCGGCGCCCCAGCCGCACAATCGCGGGTTTTCCTCGACCGTGAACACCCGGTGGGTGCGCGCGACCGAGCCGAGGATGGCTTGGGTGTCGAGCGGCACCAGCGAGCGCACGTCGATCACCTCGCAGTCGATGCCGTGCCGGCTTTTCAGCCGTTCGGCCGCATCGAGCGCGCGCGGCACCATCAGCGCGAGCGCGAGAATGGTGGCGTCCTTGCCTGGGCGGGCGATGGTGGCGCTGCCGAGCGTGTCGACGATCTCGCCGTCGGGCACGTCTGCCTTCACGGCGTAGAGCGCCTTGTGCTCGAAAAAGACCACCGGGTCGGGATCGCGCACGGCCGCCGCCATCAGGCCGATCACGTCGCGCGGGTTGGACGGCGCGACCACCTTGAGGCCCGGGATCATCATGCACCAGTTCTCGACGCTCTGGCTGTGTTGGGCGCCAAAGCGCACGCCGCCGCCGTTGCCGGTGCGCACGACCAGCGGGCACTTGACCTGGCCATTCGACATATAGCGGCTCTTCGAGAACTCGTTGGCGAAATAGTCGAAGCACACCGCGAGGAAGTCCGAGAACATGATCTCGGCGATCGGCTTGAGGCCGGTCATCGCCGCCCCCATGGCGGCGCCCATGATCGCCTGCTCGGAGATGGGCGTGTCGCGCACGCGCTTGGGCCCGAACTGCTCGTAGAGGCCGACCGTCGTCTTGAACACGCCGCCGGCCTTGGCCACGTCCTCCCCGAAGAAGATTACGTCGGGGTCGCGCGCCATTTCCTGCGCGATCCCGCGCGCCACCGCCTCACGGTAGGTCAGTTCCGCCATGCAAAGCCTCCGTCGGCATAGACATCGCTGGTGAGGATATCGAGCGAGGGCGGCGGGGCCGCCTTGCACGCCTCGGTCGCCTCGTCGACCAGGCGCCGCGCGTCCACCTCGATCGCGAGGATCGTCGCCTCGGGCACGCCGAACTGCAAGAGGCGGTCGCGGTACATTTTGATGGGGTCGCGCTTCTTCCACTCCTCGAGCTCGCCCTTGGGGCGATAGGTCGCAGGATCAGCGCGCGAGTGCCCGCTGTGGCGGTAGGTGATGCATTCGATCAGCGCAGGACCCTCGCCGGCACGCGCGCGGCTGTAGGCGGCGTTGGCGGTGCGATAGACGACGTCGGCGTCGTTGCCGTCGATGACGATGCGATCAAGCCCATAGGCGGCGGCGCGATCGGCCGCCGGGTGCTCGACCGCGGTGACCTCGTTGATGGCGGTATATTCCATATAGAGGTTGTTCTCGCACACGAACACGACCGGCAGTTTCCATACGGCCGCGAAGTTCAACGCCTCGTGGAAGGCGCCGATATTGGTGGTGCCGTCGCCGAAGAAACAGACCGAGACGTCCTTGGCTTCCCGGTACTGCGCCCGCAGGGCCGCGCCGCAGGCGATCGGCAGATGCGCGCCGACGATGGCATACGAGCCCATCACCCCGTGCTCGACCGAGGTCAGGTGCATCGAGCCGCCCTTGCCGCGCATGAGGCCGTTGTCGCGCTGCATCAGCTCGCCGAGCACTTTTGCGATCGGCACCCCGCGCGCGAGCGTGTGGGCGTGCCCGCGGTAGGTGCAGAAGGTGAGATCGCCGGGCTGCATGGCGGCGGCGAACCCCACGGCGACCGCCTCCTGGCCGATCGAGAGGTGGCTGGTGCCCTTGACGAGGTTCTGCAGGAAGAGATCGTAGGCGCGCTGCTCGGCTTCGCGGATTTCGACCTGCATGCGGTACATGCGCAGCCGCACCGCTTCGCCGATATCGTCGTTCACGCTGTCCGGCGGGGGAACTGGTTTCGTCGCCATGGGCAAGCCCTGGATGGTTGGACCCGATCTTGGTCCGATCGGCATCGATTGGTCTTTCAACCGCCTGTGCGTTCCCTATCAGGGGGTATCCGGGTGGTTTGTCAACGGGTTCCATGGACCCCGGATGGTTCCGGCCAGGCCGTTTCGCGCGCATGGCCGGCGCGGATCGCCGGCCACGGCCTCGGCCGTACGGTTGACGCGGCCCGCGCCCTCGGGCATCACCGCGCCGGCATGCTTGGCGACCTCTCACGCGCGCGCATCACGCTTTCGACCGCGCAGATTCTCCGCAAGCCCATCTTGCTGGCGATCGTCCTGGTGTTCGGCGGCTCGCTGGTCGTCACGGCCTCGCTGTGGTCGGAGGGGAGCCTCGCCCATGAGACCATCGAATGGATCGGCGTCCTTCTCATCTTCGCCTGCATTTTCGGCCGCGCCTGGTGCTCCCTCTATATCGGCGGGCGCAAGAATAGCGCGCTGGTCACGGTGGGGCCCTACTCGCTCGTGCGCAATCCGCTCTACGTGTTCTCGGTCATCGGCGCCGCCGGCGTCGGCGCCCAGCTCGGCAGCATCGTCTGCGCGCTGATCGCCGGCGCCTTCGCCTGGCTCGTGCTGCATTTCGTGGTGCTGCAGGAAGAAAAGAACCTCGCGCGCGCATACGGCGCTGCCTATCGCGATTACGCGGCGCGCGTGCCGCGCTACCTGCCGCGGTTCTCGCAGTTTCGGGACGTCGCGGTGGTGGAAGTCCACGTGGCGCGCGTCAGGCGCACGTTCATCGATGCGTGCGTGTTCCTTTTGGCCATGCCGGCGGCCGAGGTGGTCGAGTACCTGCAGAAGATCGGCTTGATCCCGGTGCTGTTCCATCTGCCGTGACTGCCGCCAGCCGATGCGCCAGGCGCTCAGCGCTCAGCGCTCGGCCGCGATCGCGCTCTCGTGCCAGCGCCGCAGCAGGAGGTGTGAGAGCAGCGACAGGAGGGCGAAGATCACGATGCCCGCCACCGACAGCAGCAGCAGGGCGGCGAACATACGCGGGATGTTGAGACGATAGCCCGACTCCGCGATGCGGTAGGCGAGGCCGGAGCCGGCGCCCGCCGAGCCCGCGGCGATCTCGGCGACCACGGCGCCGATGAGCGACAGGCCGCCGGCGATTCGGAGCCCCCCAAGCATGTAGGGCAGCGCCGACGGCAGTTTTAGCCGCAGCAGCACCTGGCCGCGCGTGGCGCCGTAGAGATCGAACAGATCGCGCAGGTTGTGATCGACCGAATTGAGGCCGAGCGTGGTGTTGGCGAGCACGGGAAAGAAGGCCACGATCCAGGCGCAGGCGAGCACCGCCGCCTGCTGGGGCAGATAGATCAGCAAGAGCGGCGCGATGGCCACGATCGGCGTCACCTGCAGGATGACGGCGTAGGGATAGAGCGAATACTCGATGAGCCGCGACTGGTTGAACAGGATCGCCAGGGCGACGCCGCCGACGAAGGCCAGGATCAGCCCCTCGAACGTGGTGACGAGCGTGACCACCAGCGAATTCCACAGGATCGACCAGTCCGCGACCAGCGTGCGCGCGACCAGGCCGGGACCCGGCAGCACGTAGGCGGGGACCTGGTTGATCCGCACCACCAGGTCCCACACGCCGGCGCCGAGGATGAGGGTTGCGATCGGCAGCGCCAGGCGCAAAAACCGCTCGCGGTCGAGGCGCCGGGCCACGCGCGCCGGGTGCGGTTCGAGGCTCTCCGTCATCTCGCTCCCTCGGCCATGGCCTGCGACAGCGCCTGCGACGTGCGCCGGCAATAGCCGGCATATTCGGGCGAGGTGCGGAAGCTCGCCGCATGCGGGTAGGGCGCGTCGATCACGAGATCGGCAAAAACGCGGCCGGGCCGCGGCGTCAGGATCACGATGCGGTTGGACAGGAACACCGATTCGAACACCGAATGGGTGACGAACACGACGGTCGTGCCGAGCGCGTGCGCAAGCTCCATCAGGTCGTCGTTGAGCTTGAAGCGGGTGATCTCGTCGAGCGCGGCGAATGGCTCGTCCATCAGCAAGAGGCGCGGGCCGGTGACGAGCGCGCGCGCGATCGACACGCGCATCCTCATTCCGCCCGACAGCTCGCGCGGATAGGAGTGCCCGAAGCCGGCGAGCCCGACGCGCTCGAGCGCCTCCGCCACGCGCAGCCTCGTCTCGCTTTCGGGCCGGCGCTGCAGCCGGAACGGCAGCGCCACGTTGGCGAACACCGTCGCCCACGGCATCAGCGTCGGCTCCTGGAAGACGAAGCCGATGTCGCTGCGGCCGTGGCTGTCGCCGCGCCACTGGACGGCGCCGCGCGAGGGCTCGCTGAGCCCTGCGATCAGCCGCAGCGCTGTCGACTTGCCGCAGCCGGACGGCCCCAGCAGCGAGACGAACTCGCCCTCGCGCACGTCGAGATCGAGCCGGTCGATCGCCACCGTGCCGGTGGCGAAGGTTTTGGCGACGCCGCTGAGGACGACCATGGGCTGGTCGGTCGCTTCCATGCTCACCGCCGCCGTCAGTCCACAGGTGCGCCGCTCACTCAAATCCGTCGCGCCGCGAGACGCCGGCCAGGCTACCCGACCCGTCAGTTCTTGGGCCGCAGGTTCAGCCCGACCTTCTTGTTGACGAACTGCAGCGTGTAGGACTTGCGAAAATCGAGCGTGGACTTCACCACGCCCGCGCGCACCATCTTGTCGAAGAAGCTCGCCATGCGCGCGTCGGTCATGGCACCGATGCCGAGCGCGAGCGCGTCGCCGGAGTCGACGATGCCATACTCCTTCATCTTGGCGATCGAATAGGCGATGAGATCGTCGGTCATCTCCGGATTGTGTTTCCTGATCAGCGCGTTGGCGGCCCGGTTGTCGCCGTACAGGTAGTTGTACCAGCCGACGATCGAGGCATCGGCGAAGCGCCGCACGAGATCGGGCTTCTTCTCGACCAGGTCGCGGCGCGTCTCGATCAGCGTCGAGTAGGTGTTGAAGCCCTGGTCGGCCAGAAGGAAGATTTTTGGCTTGAAGTTGGCCTGCTTCTCGACCGCGTAGGGCTCCGAGGTGACGTAGCCCTGCATCGCGCTGCGTTTGTCGGCAAGGAACGGCTGCGGGTTGAAGGTATAGGGCTTCACCTTGCCGTCATCGAAGCCGTAGTCGGCCTTGAGCCACTGGAAGTAGGATGCAAGCCCCTCCTTGGAGACGAACAGGGTGAGGCTCTTGAGGTCGGTGAACTCATTGACGCCCTGGTTGGGATGAGCGATGAGCACCTGCGGGTCCTTCTGGAACATGGCGGCGATCACCAGCGTCGGCACGTTCTGCGCCACCGCGTCGAACGACTGCAAGGTGTTGGCGCTCATGTAGAAATCGAGCTTGCCAACCGGCAGCAGGATGCGGTTGTTCACCTGCGGGCCGCCCGCCACGATGGTGACGTTGAGGCCGTACTTGGTATAGGTGCCGTCGGCGAGGGCCTGATAGAAACCGCCGTGCTCGGCTTCCGCCACCCAGTTCGTGCCGAACGATACCTTGTCGAGGGTCTGCGCCGCCGCCGAACTCGCCGCGGCAACAAACGCGATCAGCAGTGCGCGCGAAAGGGTTGCGAACATGGCTGCCCCTCCTCAATCAAGGGCCGGCGTCACCCGAGGCCAGCCCTCGTGGTTTTCCCATTTCGCCGCGCCCGAGACAAACGGGAAATGCGATGCTGCCGAAACGTGACTGGGCGGCCATGACCTGGCGGGACTTTTCCGGCGCGGACACCGCGCGCTGGATCGCGGTCCTGCCGGTTGCGGCGGTCGAGCAGCACGGGCCGCACCTGCCGCTCGGCGTCGACGCCTTCATCGGCGGGGCCTACCTGGCGCGCGTGCGCGTGTTGCTGTCGCCCGACCTGCCGGTGACCTTCCTGCCGCCGCAGGCGGTCGGCATTTCGCCCGAGCATACCGGCTATCCCGGCACGCTGAGCATCTCGGCGGCCACCATGATGCGGGTGTGGACGGAAATGGCCGAAAGCGTGCACCGCGCCGGCGTGCGCAAGCTCGTCATCGTCACCAGCCACGGCGGCAACGCGCCGGCGATGCAGGTCGTGGCACGCGATCTGCGCGTGCGCCTGAAAATGCTGGCGGTCACCTGTGGCTGGCACTCGTTCGGCTATCCGGACGGGCTGTTCGGCAGCGACGAGCGCCAGCACGGCATCCACGGCGGCGACATCGAGACCTCGCTCATGCTGGCGGCCGCGCGCGAGCACGTGCGCATGGGCGAGGCGGAGGCGGCGATGCCGGCGACCGTCGCGCTGGAACGCGAGTTCGCCTGGCTGCGCGGCCAGCGTCCCGTTGCGTTCGGCTGGATGGCGCAAGACCTTCACGCGTCCGGGGTGGCCGGCGACGCCACCGCCGCCAGCGCTGAGAAGGGCGAGGCGGCGCTGGCGCACGGCGCGAGGGCATTCGTCGAACTGCTGCACGACGTCCATCGCTTCGAGGTGACGAATCTCAAGGACGGACCGCTGGACTCGTAGGTTCGCCGAGATGCCGCCGGCACGCCGTCGTCTCGAACCCCAGGAGCAGGCGTCGCTCGCGCAGGATACGAGCCCGCGCGCCGCATCCGCTCCCGCCCGTTGCCGCAATGCCGACCGCGCAGGGCTGCGCTGCATCTGATTCAATTGCCCGCTGGTTTTTGCGGAAAACTGCCGGCTGGTTTTGCGGAAAAGCCTCGCGTTCGGATTCAACCGGATGAAATCCGCGGTCGCTAGGCTGTAGCGCGTCGGAAGTCGTATTTCTAATTCGGAGGCGAATATGCTGAAACGGGTGTGGCGCTTTATGCGGGATGAGTCCGGTGCGACCGCAATCGAGTACGGCCTGATCGCCGCGGGCATTTCGGTGGCGATCATCGCCGTCGTCAATGCTCTCGGCGGCCAGTTGAAGACGACGTTCACCAGCGTCTCGGACAGTCTCGGAAACGCCGGCAAGTAGGTCACTCGCAAAAGATCCCCGAGACCCCGGCGCTGCCGGGGTCTCGCTTGCGCGCGGCGCCGGCGCGTTCCGCATAGCGGGATGAATTCAAGTCGAATCGTTCGTGGTCATTGCGAGGCGGGCGCAGCCCGCCGAAGCAATCCCAGCGATTCCTCGCTATGTCACGCGATTGCTTCGCTTCGCTCGCAATGACAAGGGCCCCCTGCGGGGGCTCGCGATGACGGCGTGTGGGACGCTGTGAGCATGCCTGAAATCATTCCGCGATGAGCGACATTTGAGCCGCGCTGCCGCGGCGAGCAGCCGCGCCGGCGCGCATTGCAATGCGCAGCCATTGTGATAGTATAACATTTCATTGACCGGGCTGCCCCATGACCTCCCACCATCACCATTCCAGCCACGCCCATCCGGCCGCCGAGGTCTCGCCATCGTTGTTGCGCCTGTCGGCCGCCGAGCGCTTGGCCGGTGCCGCGCTGGCGGCGGCGCTGATGTGGGCCGCGGTGCTCTGGGCTATGATGTAGGCCCATGAACGCACAGGTAAAATTCCGCGACCTCACGCTCGGCTACGACCGCCACCCCGCCGTGCACCACTTGAGCGGCGACATTGCCGCCGGCGCCCTTGTGGCGGTGGTGGGACCGAACGGCGCCGGCAAGTCGACGCTGTTCAAGGGCATTGTCGGGGTGCTGCCGCCGCTTGCCGGCCA
>DATBWJ010000124.1:0-7012 GCA_036514935.1 Xanthobacteraceae bacterium | reverse complement strand
GTCTTCTGTCCTCCGTCCTCTGTTTTCCGTCCTCTCTTTTCTGTCTTTCGTCATCTCTTTCGAGGAACATCCACGATGGCTGCCCAGAAAGGCAAGGACCTGCTCATCAAGATCGCCGACGGCGCCGGTTTTGCGACCGTCGCCGGGCTGCGCTCGCGCCGCATCGCGTTCAACGCCGAGACCGTCGACATCACGCACGCGGAATCGGCAGAGCGCTGGCGCGAGCTGTTGGACGGCGCTGGCGTCAAGCGGGCCGCGGTGTCGGGCCGCGGCCTGTTCAAGGACGCCGCCAGCGACGCGCTCATGCGCCAAACCTTCTTCGAGGGCGCGGTGAAGAGTTTCCAGCTCGTCATTCCCGATTTCGGCACGGTCGAAGGGCCGTTCCAGATCGTGAGCCTGGAATTCGCCGGCGAGCACAACGGCGAGGTCACCTACGAGCTGGCGCTGGAATCGGCCGGCGCGCTGACATTTGCCGCGCTGTGAGCGCCGCGATTCGCTTCCTCTTTTCGCCGCTCGCGAGCGCGCCGCAGCCAGCCGCACACATACCGCACGGCACAACAATCAGATGACCGAGTTTAAGAACGCGCGGGCGGACGACCATCACCGCCGCTGGATGCGCGGGAACGCCCATTTGTGGATTCGCCCCGACGCGTACCGCTTCATGGCGCCGGGCGCGCCGCGCTGCCTCGGCAAGGAAGCGGTGCGCTATTTCTGGCCGGAGGCGCAAGTTGACCAACGGGCGCCGGCCGCGGACTACAAGTCCCGCAGCGCGCCATCGCCCACGCCGGCGAGCGAAGCCTCACGCGCCGATCTCGATCGCGAGCTGGCCTCGCTGCGCTGGCACGCCGCTGCGATGCGCGTCGAGCTTATGCTCATCAAGCTCGTGCAGCTCCACCGCAAGGCCGGCTTTGATCCCGATCAGCCGCGCGTTCCGGCCGGCAATCCCGACGGCGGGCAATGGACCAGGGTTGGCGGGGGCGGTGGCCGCAATGACCCTCGGATCATATCCGACGTCACACCCGACGATGAGGCAGTCGCGGGCGCGCAATATGCGCAGGGCACCAGTCGCTACTCCGTCGACCTGCTCGAAGAGGAACTTGCGGGAGGCCACACTTACAAGGAACATGTCGGCAAGAGCGATGGTTATCTGTTGGCGCGCGCCCGCGCCACGCAGCTCAGGGCTAAGGTCGATTATGAGAGCACCAGGACTCTTCCCCAGGAAGGTATACGTGCAGGATCATTCCCCTCGCTACAGGCTGCAAACAACCTCGTCAATTCGACGTTGGCGCGGAACCAGGCTGGCGTCGATTTGGTCGCGAGCGGGGGCGCACGGGCCGCGGCGCTGCGTGCTTCCTTTGACTCGATAACGGGCAAGGAGGCTTATGCACCGAGCCTTTACACAGCGCCGGTGATGCGCGAAACCTATGGCGTGAAGGTGTTCATCATGAACGATCCAACCTCGCCCCGAGGCTATCGCGTCCACACCGCCTATCCGACACGGTTTTAGGAGGCCACGATGCGCGTGCCAGAGGAACTCAAGCGGATGCTTGGTCTGCTGGATTGCAATGTCGAGCATCTCGTGGCTTTTCCCGAGGCGTTGGTTTCTCGTGCTGTGCGCGAGTCAAGCTCTGCGGAGCGCAAGGTCGTGAAGGTATTTCTGGACGAGCTTTTGAGCAGAAATCCCTCCTATCAGGAGCTTGAGAAGGTCTGGTGGAGCGGTCCGATCGAAATCATTTTCAAGGACGAGGAATACCTGCGTAATTTTTTCAGGCTAATGCGCGATCAACTCGACAAGCCGACATGAGCAAGTAGCTTGGATGGTGCTCTCGGGTCGCGCCGCAGGCGCGCCCGAGGGTAAACTCCGCGACATCCGGGAACGGACGCTTGCCCTGGATTGCGCGCCGCGCAATCCGGGCTTCGCCTGCTGCGCTGCGACAAGGAATGACCGGCGAAAGGCAACGGCCGATGGCCAACAGGCATCGCGGCGAGATTTTGGCCGAGATCGGCGGCGCGCGCCGCACGCTCGTGCTCACGCTGGGCGCGCTCGCCGAGCTGGAGGCCGGCTTCGGCGCCGAGGATCTGATCGCGCTCGCCGAGCGCTTCGGCTCGGGCCGGCTTTCCGCGCGCGACCTCATCCGCATCATCGCGGCGGGCCTGCGCGGGGCGGGCGAGACGGTGAGCGAAGAAGAGGTTGCGCGCATGACGGTCGAGGGCGGGGCCGCCGGCTACGCCCGCATCGCCGCCGAGCTGATCGCGGCGACTTTCGGCGCGGCGGAAAACGAGCCTTAGCGTCTGCGGCGTCATCGCCCCCGAAAGCGGGCGATCCAGTACGCTGTGTCGATTGGGTCATTCGCAGCGCTGCGGCGTAGTGGATGCCGCGCTTGCGCGGAGCATGACAACCAAAGGGTGTTTGGAATGATGCCGTTTCCCTGGCCTCAGGCCATGGCTTTCGGCCTCGGCGTGCTGAAACTTCCGCCCGAGGCGTTCTGGCGCATGACGCCGCGCGAGCTTGCCTGCGCCATGCGGGGCATCGCCGGCGCAGACGGCGCGCGGCTTAACCGCGCCGCGCTCTCCGAACTGATGAGGAGGTTTCCTGATGGCCGATCCGACTGATGGTTTTGAAGCGGCAGGCGAGGAGCAGTTCGCCAGCACGCTCGAACGGCTTGCGCTGCGCCAGCGCGAGCTCGAGCTTAACGCGCAGACTTTTGCGCGCGCCATGAGCGGCGCGTTCGCAAGCTCGGTCGCCGGCGGGCGGCAGTTCGACGACATCCTGAAATCGCTCGCGCTCAGGCTCTCCGACCTGTCGCTGCGGCTCGCCTTCGCGCCGCTGACGCGCGGGATAGCCGGCGGCCTTGAGAAGTTGTTTTCCGGCCTGTTCGCCGCCAACGGGGCAATCAAGCCGTTTGCCGGCGGCGGCGTGATTGGCGCGCCGACCTATTTTCCGCTCGCCAACGGCATCGGCCTTGCCGGGGAGTCCGGCCCCGAGGCGATCCTGCCGCTCGCGCGCGGGCCCGACGGGCGGCTCGGCGTTGCCGCCAGCGGTGGCGCCGCCTCGATCGTGATCAACATCACCACGCCGGACGCCGACAGCTTCCGCCGCTCCGAGGTCTACCTCACCGGTCAGATCGCGCGCGCGGTCGCCCGCGGCCAGCGCGGCCTGTAGCGGGCGCCGTGGCGCGGTGAAGCCGCGCGTTGATCCGGTCCTTGAGGACGATCCGTCTTTTCTTGAGCTCTTCGAGCACCTCGTCGCTCGTCGGCTCCTCTTCGGACTCGATGCGAAAGATGGCGGCGTTGACCTCCTCGTAGTCCGCCGCCATCCGGCCAAAATCGTGATCGGTCTTTCTGAGCTCGGCGATCAGCGCCGCATGTTCCGAAAATTCCTCCGCGAGCGCATGGGCAATCCGCATCATCGTGCCTCCGTGTGCGCGGGCATGATCGGCGCGCCAGGCCCGCGCCGCTTTGCGCAAGATCAACGGTGAGCCATGGCCGCTTTCCATGAAGTGCTGTTTCCGCTCGACATCGCGCTCAGGAGCGCGGGCGGGCCGGAGCGCAGGACCGACGTCGTCACGCTCGGCTCGGGACGCGAGGAACGCAACGCGCGCTGGGTCCATTCGCGCCGGCGCTACGATGCGGGCTACGGCGTCAAGACTCTTGAGGCGCTGGCGGCCGTCGTCGCCTTCTTCGAGGAGCGGCGCGGGCGCCTCCACGGCTTCCGCTGGCGCGATCGGCTCGACCATTCCTCCGCCACGCCGGGCGTCGCCATCACGCCGCTCGACCAGGTGATCGGCAACGGCGACGGCGCCACCGCGGCCTTCCAGCTCGTGAAAACCTATGGCGGCGCCTATGCGCCCTACGCGCGCCCGATCGCCAAGCCGGTCGCGCCCGTGCGCGTGGCGGTCGACGGCGGCGAGGTCGCGGAAGGGACGGCCTTCACCTGCGACATCACCACCGGGCTCGTCACCTTTCTGGCCGGCTACATTCCGGCGGTGGGGGCGGCGGTCACCGCCGGCTTCCTGTTCGACGTGCCGGTGCGCTTCGACACCGACTATCTCGAGGTCGATCTCGCCGCCTTCGCCGCCGGCGCGATTCCGAAAATCCCGCTCGTTGAGATCAAACCTTAACGCTGTCATTCCGGAAACCGAGCGAAGCGAGGTTATCCGGAATCCAGTAGCCGCCGCGCACGCGACGATCGCATCGACTGCGGTTACTGGATTCCGGGTCTCGCCGCTGCGCGGCTCGCCCGGAATGACACAACCAGTGTGCCATGCGCCCGATCCCCTCCGCTCTCCAGGACAAACTTGATTCCGGCCTCACCACGCTGGCGCGCTGCTTCGTGCTCGCGCGGCGCGACGGCGTGGTCATGGGATTCACCGAGCACGACGAGGACATCGTGCTCGACGCGGTGATCTGCCGCGCCGGCAGCGGGCTTTCCGCTTCGGAGGCGCGCGCGCGGCTGGGCCTTGCCGTCGATGGCGCGGAGTTCGCCGGCGCGCTCGCCGACGACGCGCTGAGCGAGTCCGATCTCGCCGCCGGCCGCTACGACGCCGCCGCGATCGCGATCTGGCTCGTCGACTGGAGCGAGCCCGAGCTGCGCGTGCTCATCGCCAAGGGCACGCTCGGCGAGGTGCGGCGCGAGGGGCCGGCGTTCACCGCCGAGCTGCGCTCGCTCACCGACCGCCTCAACCAGGAGAGCGGCCGGCTCTACACCGCCACCTGCGCGGCCGACCTCGGCGACGCGCGCTGCGGCATCGATCTTACCGACGCGGCCTTTCGCGGCAGCGGGGAGGTCGCCGCACTCGCCGGCACCTCCGCGTTCAGCGCGAGCGGGCTTGGCGGTTTTGACGACGGCTGGTTCACCGCCGGCCGGCTCACGTTCACGAGCGGAGCCAATGCCGGACTCGCGGTCGAAGTGAAGTCGCACCGCCTCGAAGGCACGGGCGTCACGCTCGTGCTGTGGCAGGCGATGCCGGAGCCGATCGCTGAGGGAGACGAGTTCACCGTCACCGCCGGCTGCGACAAGCGCTTTGCCACCTGCCGCGACCGCTTCAACAACGCCGTCAACTTCCGCGGCTTTCCGCACATCCCCGGCAACGACTTCGTCCTGCGCTACCCGCGCCAGGGCGAGCCGGGCAACGACGGCGGCAGTTTGCAATCCTGAGGGATGCTGAATTGACGCGGGATCACATCATCGCCGAGGCGCGGGCGTGGATCGGCACGCCCTACCGACATCAGGCCTCGCTCAAGGGCGTGGGCTGCGATTGTCTTGGCCTCGTGCGCGGGGTGTGGCGCGCGCTCTATGGCGAGGAGCCTGAATTGCTGCCCGCCTACGCGCCCGACTGGGCCGAGGCGAGCGGCGAGGAATCCTTGGCGCGCGCCGCGCGCCGGCACCTCGTCGAGATCGACCCAAAACTGTTTGAGCCGGGCGACGTGCTCTTGTTCCGCTACCGCGCGCGCTTTCCGGCCAAGCACGCCGCCATCGCCACCGCGCCCGACCGCATGGTGCATGCTCACGACGGCGCCGCCGTCGCCGAGGTCTTCGTCGCGCCGTGGTGGCGGCGCCGCCTAGCCTTCGCGTTCCGGTTTCCCGAGCTGACGAATTGAATCTCAATCGAGCCTTCCTGCTTTACCTCTCCCCCGTGGGGGAGAGGTCGGCGAGCGCGACGCGCGAGCCGGGTGAGGGGGCTCGCAAGGACCGCATCGCCGTTCCCCTTCACCCGACCTCGCTTCGCTCGGTCGACCTCTCCCCGTTGGGGAGAGGTGACAGGAGCGGCGCGGTGAACACCCATTGATGTCATGGCCGCACTTGTTCTCTCCATCGCCGGCGGCGTCGGCGGCGCCGTGTTCGGCCCGGTCGGCGCCATCGCCGGTCGGCTCGCCGGCGCGATCGCCGGCAACGTGCTCGACCGCGCGCTGCTCGGCCCCGGCGACCGCGCGCGCCAGATCGAAGGGCCGCGGCTTGCCGACCTCGACGTCATGGCCTCGACCGAGGGCGCCCCGATCGCGCGCGTCTATGGCCGCGCCCGCCTGTCCGGAGAGGTGATCTGGGCGACGCGGCTCGAAGAGGTGGTGACCTCGCGCGTGGAGACTTCGGGCGGCGGCGGCAAGGGGTTTGGCGGCTCCCCGACGGTCACCACCACGACCACGACCTACAGCTACTTCGCCAACCTCGCCGTCGGCATCGCCGAGGGACCGATCGGCCGCATCGGCCGCATCTGGGCCGACGGCAAGCCGTTGGATCTCTCCGGCTTGACCGTGCGCAGCTATACCGGCGCGGAGGACCAGACGCCCGACCCGCTCATCCTCGCCAAGGAAGGCGAGGCGCCCGCCTACCGCGGGCTTGGCTACGTCGTGTTCGAGCGCCTGCCGCTCGAGCCGTTCGGCAACCGCATTCCGCAGCTTTCCTTCGAAGTGCTGCGCCCGGTCGGCGAACTGGAAGTCATGGTGCGCGCGGTCACGCTGATCCCGGGCACGACCGAGTTCGGCTACGACACCGCGACCGTGGTGCGGTTGCTTGGCCCCGGCCAGTCGGCGCCCGAGAACCGCCACGTCACCACCGCGCCCTCGGACATCGAAGCCGCGCTCGACGATCTTGCGGCGGTGTGCCCGAATCTCGAACGCGTGGCGGTGGTGGTGGCGTGGTTCGGCAGCGACCTGCGCGCACAACTCTGCGAGATCAGGCCGGGGGTCGACTCCGCCGTCAAGGAGACCGCGGGCGGGCAGTGGTCGGTTGACGGCATCGGACGCGCCAGCGCGCACCTCGTCTCCACAGTCGACGGCCGCCCCGCCTTCGGCGGCACGCCGGCCGACGACAGCGTTCTTCACCTGATTTCTGAGCTCAACGCGCGCAACCTTAAGATCACGCTCTATCCCTTTGTGATGATGGACATTCCGGCCGGCAACACGCTGGGTGATCCGTGGACCGGCGCTCCCTTCCAGCCGGCCTACCCGTGGCGCGGGCGTATCACCTGCGACCCGGCGCCCGGCCAGCCCAGCTCGCCCGACGGGACGGCGG
>DATBWJ010000123.1:0-4909 GCA_036514935.1 Xanthobacteraceae bacterium | reverse complement strand
TCGGGGGGAACATCGGCGAACAGCTCTTCGAGCCGCTCGACGCCGATGGCGGCCAGCATTTCGGCGCGCTCGCGTACCGTATGGGGAATGTAGGTCATCGGCCTCCTCGTTTGGCAGATTCGCGGTCCCCGCGCTTGCCCGTATCGGACGGCCTCGCCTTGGCCCGCGCTCAACCGCTCACTGGCACGAGCCGCAGGCGCTGATAGCCGATGAGGACGGGCAGGAATTTGCGCGAGATCAGTTCGGCGTCGAGAGCGGGGTCGCCGGTATCCACGCGCAACAGCGGCGTGCGCGCGAGCTTTGCCGGCGTGGCGACCACGATGATGTTGTCGAGCCCGATCGCCCGGACGACGGCGGGGCTGAGCGGCTGATTGCCGCGCCCCAGCACAAAACCCTGGGCGCCGATCGGGCTGAGCACGAGCTTGCGGCGCGAAAATTGCGCGAGCAGCGCCAGAATCTGCCGCTCGTTGAGGTCACGGCCGGCGAGCCGACCCGCGGCAAGGGCGTCGATCCCGAGCAGCATCTTGTCGATGCCGAGTGCCCGGCCGACCGCCATGACGGTGCTTCCCGGGCCGAGCAGGAACAGCGTGTCGGCTTGCCCGGCGATCTCCTCGGCGAGATGGGCGGCGATGTCCTCCTTGGCGGCCGCGTCGTCCTGGCCGGACATCAGCGCCTTGGCGGCCTGCACGTAGGACGGCTCGAACGGGGTGGAGGCCGCCATGTGCAGCCGCACCGCCCATTCGCCGCGCCGGTATTTCTCCTCGTCGAGGTCCATGATCTCCGCGCTGGCGAGCCCGATCTCGTGCTTGAGGAAGCGCGCAAGGATATGCGCCGTTCTCGCCGGCGTGATGCCGAACACGCCGGAATACATTTTGACGCCCGAGGGAATGCCGAGCACCGGCACGGCCTCGCCGGTGAGGGTGCAGATATCGCGCGCGGTGCCGTCGCCGCCGCAGAACAGCACGAGGTCGACGCCGGCGGCCAAGAAGGCACCGACCGCGGCGAGGGTATTTTGCGCCGAAGGCTCGCCGGCAACCTGATGCAGCACTTCGGCGTCCACAAAGCCCGCCGCGGCGAGCGCGTCAAAGCCCATTGCCCCCGAGCAGGTGAGCCAGTGGATGGACGGCGGCTGCGGGTCATGCGCCATCAGCCGCCGGAGTTCCCGCAGCGCTTCCCCGGCTCGCGCATTGGCGATCGGCTCGGCGCCGAGCCGCGCGGCCTCTGCCGCCACGCCGTCGGTGCCTTTCAGTCCGACGCGCCCGCCCATCCCGGCGATGGGGTTGATGAGGAAGCCGATGCGCGCCATCGAATTGCGCTCAGCGTCTTTCGGCGCAGCGTCCGCTGCGCGTGCACGCGCCGGCAGGCCAAGGCGAGGCCCGTCCGGGCAGTGTCGAACCAAGGCAGCGGCTTGAAGGGAACTGATCTCGATGCCCGGCCGCCCACGGCCGCCGCTGATGGCGCAGGCGGCAACGAAATGCTGGCCTGTTATCGGGACAGCCGGTCATTATAAGCATGCGCGCGCTCATGCGCCGGGAGCGGATCCAATCGAGGGAGACAGAGGTGGCCAGGTTCAAGGTAGTCACACCCAAGGGAACGAGCTTTGCCGTCGTGGGCGGCGGATATGATTTCGAAAACGAGGCTTTGGCGCCGATCGAGGCCGAGATCGCCGAGATCGATGCCTCCTCCGAGAACGCGTTCATCGCCGGCGCCCACGACGCCGACGCGGTCTACGCCAAAGGCATGAAGTTCACCAAGCGCATGATCGACGGGCTCGAACGCTGCAAGGTCATCGCGCTCGGCACCGTGGGCTCCGACTACGTCGATGTCGCCGCCGCGACCGCGCGCGGCATTCCGGTCACCAACGTTCCCGACACATTCATCGAGGAGGTCGCCGACCACGCCATGATGCTGCTGCTGGCGACCTTCCGGCGCCTGATCGTGCAGGATCGCATGGTGCGTGACGGGCGCTGGCGCGAGGGCAGGCCGGCGCTCAATCAGCCGCGGCTCATGGGCCAGACGCTCGGTTTCATCGCCTTCGGCCACGTCGCGCGCGCGCTGGCCACGCGGGCGCGGCCGTTTGGCCTGCGCATGCTCGCCCATGACCCCTATGTCGAGGAACTGGCGATGAGCCCCTACGGGGTCGAGCCGGCGACGCTGGAAGAAGTTTTGCGCCAATCCGACATCGTGTCGATGCACGCGCCCGACACCGAGGATGCCCGCAAAATGCTCACCGAGAAGCATTTTCGCATGATGAAGCCAACGGCGCTGTTCATCAACACCGGCCGCGGCCCGACGGTCGACGAGGGTGCCCTCATCAAGGCGCTGCAGCAGGGCTGGATTGCGGCCGCCGGCCTCGACGTGCTCGAGGTCGAGCCGCCGCGCCCCGACAACCCGCTCCTGAAGATGGACAACGTGATCCTGACCCCGCACGTGGCCTCGGCCTCCGCGCGCTTCGATCCGGCGCGCCGGCGGCGGGTCGGCCACGAGATCGCGTTGGTGCTGCGGGGCTATTGGCCGCGCGCCTGCGTCAACCCGACCGTGCTCGAAAAGACCGCGCTCAAGCGCTGGCAGCCCTATTCGATGGAACGCGGGCCGGCGACGTAGCGATCCGCGCATCGTTCGTGATACCAACGTGCCACAGGCACAGCGGTGTTCCCCTCCCCCTTGTGGGGAGGGGTGAGGGGTGGGGGTGACGCGATGAATCGACGTGCCTTCGCACGTTCCCCCTCCCTATCCCTCCCCCGCAAGAGCCTGCGCCCGGGCGCGCGCAAGCGCGGCCCAGGTGGGGCAGGGAACTGAGAGCGTTCTGCCAACATAACGAGGATGTCATGAAAGTCGGCGCGGCGATCGCGGAGATCATGAAGCGCGAGGGCGTGGAAATCCTCACCGCCTACCCGGTCAACCACCTCATCGAATTCGCGGCCGCGCTCGACATCCGGCCGATCATCGTGCGCCAGGAGCGCATCGGCCTGCACATGGCTGACGCGATCTCGCGCCTGACATCCGGCGACAAGATCGGCGCCTTCTGCATGCAGCACGGGCCCGGCACCGAGAACTCCTACGGCGGCATCGCCCAGGCCTATTCGGAATCGGTGCCGATCCTGGTCGTGCCCGGCGGCTACCCCCGCCGCACCGCCCAGGTGGGGGCGAACTACTCCGCCACGCGCGAAATGCGCGGCATCGCCAAGCTGGCGGAGTCAATCACCACGCCCGAGGAGGTGGCCAACGTCATGCGCCGCGCGATGTCGCGGCTGCGCAACGGGCGCGGCGGCCCGGCGATCGTCGAGGTGCCGGGCGATCTGTGGAACGCGGAAGTGCCCGGGGAGCTGAACTACAAGCCAGTCGTGCGCACGCGGACGGCGCCCGACCCGGACGCCGTGCGCGCCGCCGCCCGGCTGCTGGCCAAGGCGAAGCGCCCGGTGATCTATGCCGGGCAGGGGGTGCACTGGGCCAAGGCGTGGAAGGGGCTGCGCGCGCTCGCCGAGATGCTGGCGGCGCCGGTCGTGACCAGCCTGGAAGGCAAGAGCGCGTTCCCCGAGAACCATCCGCTCGCCCTTGGCTCGGGCGGGGTCGCCGTGCCGAAGCCCGTGCGCCATTTCCTCGACCAGTCCGATGTCATCTTCGGGGTCGGCTGCAGCTTCACCGAAACCTCCTTCGGCGTGCCCATGCCGAAGGGCAAGACGATGATCCACGCCACCCTCGACGAGGCCCACCTCAACAAGGACATCTATGCCGACGTGGGGCTGCTCGGCGACGCCGCGCTCACCCTCGACGCGCTGATCGAGGCGCTCAAGGCGCACATCAAAGGAAAGCGCGACGGTAAGAAGATTTCAGGCGAAATCGCCGCCATGCGCAAAAGCTGGCTCGCGCAGTGGCTGCCCAAGCTCACCTCCAGCGACACGCCGCTGTCGCCCTACCGCGTGATCTGGGACGTGCTCCACACCGTCGACGTCAAGAACACCATCATCACCCACGACGCCGGCTCCCCGCGCGACCAGCTCTCGCCGTTCTGGGTCGCGACCGAGCCGCTGAGCTACATTGGCTGGGGCAAGACCACCCAGCTCGGCTACGGGCTCGGGCTCACCATGGGCGCCAAGCTCGTCCACTCCGACAAGCTGTGCATCAACGTGTGGGGCGATGCGGCGATCGGCTTCACCGGCATGGATTTCGAGACCGCCGTGCGCGAGCGCATTCCCATCCTCTCGATCCTGCTCAACAACTTCTCGATGGCCATCGAAATCCCGATCATGCCGATCTCGACCGAGAAATACCGCGCGACCGATATTTCGGGGGACTACGCGGCGATGGCGCGCGCCTTCGGCGGCTACGGCGAGCGCGTGACCGACCCCAAGGAGATCGTCCCCGCCATCAGGCGCGGCATCGAGCAGACCCGCAAGGGCACGCCGGCGCTCCTAGAGTTCATCACGCAGAAAGAGACGGCGATCTCGCGCTATCTGCCGCAGGCTTAGGCATCACCCGCGAGCCAACCTGACGCAGGCTCGCTGCCGGCCGGGGGTCGGCGGCAGGCCTACGCCCGGCCAGCGGCCTGCGGCATTCACACATCTGCGGCGTATCGCCAGCTCCCCCACCCCTTTCGGGCAGCGAATAGGGGGAGGCGGGGACGCCGTCGCGCAAGCGCGTTGGGGAGCCCCGGCTGGGGGTGGGGCGATCGCCTACGGCCGCAACCTCCCCCTCTCCCCCATAGGCGTTAACTGAAGCCGCCCGGCACACCTTTCCCCCGTCATGCTCCGCGCAAGCGGAGCATCCAGTAATCACGAGAAGCTGTTTTGCAACGCCATCGTGCATTACTCGCCACCCGAAGCTTACTGGATCGCCTGCTTTTGCGGGCGATGAGGATGAAGAGTGCGTGCATTGTGGCCTTAAGTTAACGTCTATGTCCTCCCCCCCC
>DATBWJ010000122.1:0-13656 GCA_036514935.1 Xanthobacteraceae bacterium | reverse complement strand
ATCGAAAGCCCGTGCCCGACCTGCAGCGGGTCGGGGCGCGTGACGCGCGCGCGCACGCTGTCGGTGAACATCCCGCCCGGAGTGGAGGATGGAACGCGCATCCGCCTTGCCGGCGAAGGAGAGGCCGGCGTGCGCGGCGGCCCGCCGGGCGACCTCTACATTTTCCTGTCGATCGCCACCCATCCGTTCTTCCAGCGCGACGGCGCCGACCTGCATTGCCGGGTGCCGATCTCGATGGTGACGGCGGCGCTCGGCGGCGAGTTCGAAATCCCCACGATCGACGGCAGCAACGGCCGGGTCAAGGTGCCGGGCGGCACCCAGTCCGGCCGGCGTTTCCGACTGCAAAACAAGGGAATGCCAGTGCTGCGGTCGCACGCCGCGGGGGACATGTATGTGCAGGTCATCGTCGAGACCCCGCAGAATCTCAGCAAGCGGCAACGCGAGCTGCTGACGGAATTCGAACAGCTCTCGTCCCACGAAACCCACCCCGAATCGGTGGGGTTTTTCGGCAAGGTCAAAGAGTTCTTCGGCAGCCGCGCGGGCTCGAACTGATCGCGCCCGACCTGACCGAGTGCAGGGCGCCGGCCAGGCGCGAATCGATTGGGCTTGACCCCCGCTCCATAGCCTTATACCCGTCATGTCCGCGTCCTCTGTCTGCGCGTCGTTCCGCCGCGTTGGTCCCGATCCTCCATGTCCCTCCATTCGGCCCTCAGCACCGCCAAGCGAACCCTGCGCCTTGATGACGATGTGAGGTTCCTCAGGTCCTGGCTCGAAAAGCCGCTTGAGACCGGCGCGGTCGTTCCTTCCGGCAAGATTCTCGCGCGTACCATGGCGCGCTTCGTCGATCCGGCGGTGGCCGGGCCGGTGATCGAGCTGGGTCCGGGCACCGGGCCGGTGACCGAGGCTTTGGTCGAGCGCGGCGTGGATCCCGCCCGCATCATTCTGATCGAGTTCAATCCGCGATTTTGCCGCCTGCTGCGCGCGCGCTACCCGGAAGCGACGGTGGTGGAGGGCGACGCCTACAGCCTCAAGCGCGCGCTTGGCAGCGTCGTTCATCCTCCCGCGGCGGCGGTGGTGTCGGGCCTGCCGCTCATGACCAAGCCGATGCGCATGCGCGTGCGGCTGCTCACCGAAGCCTTGGGCATTCTGGCGCCCGGGGCGCCCTTCATCCAGTTCACCTATGCCGTGGTGTCGCCGATCGCGCGCAGGATGGCCGGTGTGCGGCGCCAGGCCTCCGAGCCGATCTGGCTCAACGTGCCGCCCGCGCGCGTGTGGGTCTATCGCAGGGCTTGATGATCGCAGGACGGACGACTCAGAACTGACGACGCAAGTATGCACGTCCTGTCATCCGTCGTCCGCCATCTGTCGTCCGTGACCGACCATGGTGCCGAAAATCCTGGTCATTGCCGGGTCGATCCGCACGGGCTCGTTCAACGCGCGACTGGCGGCGCTGGCGGTCAAGGAACTGGCGCTGGCGGAAGCCGACGTCAGTCGCGTCTCGCTCCTCGATTATCCGCTGCCGATCTATGACGGCGACCTCGAAGCGAGATCGGGCCCGCCCGACAACGCGATCAAGGTCAAGCGGATGATGATGCTTCACCAGGGCGTGTTCATCACCAGCCCCGAGTACAACGCCTCGGTCACCCCGCTCTTGAAGAACACGCTCGACTGGATTTCGCGCGTGCGCGAAGGCAGCGAGCCGCCGCTCGCCGCCTACCGCGACCGCGTCTTCGCGCTCGCCGCCGCCTCCAACGGCGCCTATGGCGGCATGCGCTCGCTGATGGCGCTGCGGCAGGTGCTGGAACTGGGCTGCGGGGCGCTGGTCATCCCGGAGCAGGTGGCCGTGCGCGAGGCCGCGAATGCCTTCGACGACAGCGACAACCTGCGCGACGAGCGCACCGCCAACCTGCTCAGGGCGGCCGTGCGGCGGCTGGTCGAGGCCGCGCGGCTTCTAGCGTGACAGGAGGCGATGCGTGCAGGCAGCCCGCGAGCGACTGATCGTTGCGCTCGACGTGTCCACGGCGGCGGCCGCGCAGGCGCTGGTCGAGCGCCTCGGCGCGGCGGTGAGTTTTTACAAGATCGGCTATCAGCTCGCCTATGCGGGCGGGCTGCCGCTGTGCGAGACGCTCGTGCGCGCGCAAAAACGCGTCTTCCTCGACCTCAAGCTGCACGACATTGGCAACACGGTGGCGCACGGCGTCGAGAGCGTGGCGCGTCTCGGCGCGAGCTTTCTCACCGTGCACGCCTACCCGCAGACCATGCAGGCGGCGGTTTCAGCGCGCCGAAACGGCCTGCGCATTCTCGCCGTCACCGTGCTGACGTCCTATGACGACGCCGATCTCGCCGCCGCCGGCTATGCCGGCACGGTCGCCGATGTGGTCGGTTCCCGCGCCATTCAGGCGCGCGAGATCGGCGTTGACGGCCTCGTGTGCTCGGCCGCGGAGGTGGCGCGGCTGCGCCCGCTGGTCGGGGCGATGGCGCTGGTCACGCCGGGGATTCGCCCGGCGGGGGCGGCCAGCGGCGACCAGAAGCGCATCATGACGCCGGCGCAGGCGGTCGCCGCGGGCGCCGATTATCTCGTGGTTGGGCGGCCGGTGCTGGAAGCCGCGGACCCGAGAGCAGCGGTCGAGGCGATCATCGCCGACATCGCATCTGCCAGCCGATGAGGGGGAGCGCATGGCCAAGGGATACTGGATCGTGCACGTCGATGTGTCGGACAACGACGCCTATCAGAACTATGTGAAGGCAAACGGCGAAGCGTTCCGCAAGTACGGCGCAAAATTCCTGGTGCGCGCCGGCCGGTTCGAGAGCATGGAAGGCAAGCCCCGCGCCCGCCACGTGGTCATCGAGTTCGAGGACTACGCCACCGCGCTCGCCTGCTACCGCTCGCCCGACTACCAGCGCGCGATGGAGTTGCGCGAGGGCGCCGCCACCGCCGACTTCACCATTGTTGAGGGCTACGACGCTCCGCAGCCGTGATCTGTTCTCCCTCCTCCGCTTGCGGGGGAGGTGACGTGTGGCGCGGCCCTGCCTTTTCTTAAGCGATAGCGCCCGCTATACCCGCGCGAGCGGAGGACCCATGTCCGACATGCGGCTGATCGTGGCGGGCGCCGGCGGGCGCATGGGACGCACGCTCGTCAAAGCCATCGCCGAGACGCCGGGGCTGAGCGTCGCCGGCGCGGTCGAGGCCGAAAACTCCCTGCTCATCGGGCAGGACTGCGGCGTGCTGGCGGGGCTTGCGCCCAACGGCCGCACCATCGTTTCCGACATCAAGCCGCTGCTGGGAGAGGCCGACGGCATCGTCGATTTCACCACGCCGGCGGCGACCGTCGCTCATGCCGCGCTCGCCGCCGAGGCGAGGCTCGTCCACGTGGCGGGCACCACCGGACTTTCCGCCGATGACGAGGCCAAGATCGCGGCGGCAGCCCGGCGCACCGCGATCGTGCGGTCCGGCAACATGAGCATGGGCGTCAACGTGCTGGCGGCGCTCGTGCGCCGCGTGGCGAGCACGCTCGATCAGGATTTTGACATCGAGATTCTGGAAATGCACCACAACAGGAAGGTCGACGCGCCGTCGGGCACCGCGCTGATGCTCGGGCGCGCGGCGGCCGCGGGACGCGGCGTCGATCTTGGCACCCGCGCGGTGCGCGCGCGCGACGGCGTCACCGGCGCACGACGTGCCGGTGACATCGGCTTTGCCGCGCTGCGCGGCGGCACGGTGGTCGGCGAGCACGCCGTGATCTTCGCCGGCCCGGCCGAGCGGCTGGAACTCGTGCACAAGGCGGAAGACCGCATGATCTTTGCACGCGGTGCGCTTCATGCGGCGCTGTGGGCGCGCGGGCGCGAGCCGGGCCTCTATTCGATGGCCGATGTGCTGGGGCTGAAGGATTTCTGATGAAGCGGATGACCGAATGAGCGACCGCCTTCTCGTGCTCGTGCGCCACGGCGAAAGCGAGTGGAACAAGCAGAACCTGTTCACCGGCTGGCGCGACGTCGACCTGTCGGAAAAGGGCGTCGCGGAGGCGCGCGCGGCCGGGCGCATGCTCAAGGCGCTCGGCCTGCGCTTCGATGTGGCCTTCACCTCGGCGCTCAAACGCGCGCAACGCACGCTCGATCTCATGCTCGAGGAGTTGGGGCAGACGAACCTCCCGGTGTTTGCCGATCAGGCGCTCAACGAGCGCGACTACGGCGATCTCGCGGGCCTCAACAAGGACGACGCGCGCCGGCGCTGGGGCGAGGAGCAGGTCCACATCTGGCGCCGCTCCTACGATGTCGCGCCGCCCGGCGGGGAGAGTTTGAAGGACACCGCCGCCCGCGTGCTGCCCTATTACATCCAGCACATCCTGCCGCGCGTGGTGCGGGGCGAGCGGGTGCTGGTGTCGGCGCACGGCAATTCGCTGCGCGCGCTCGTCATGGTGCTCGACCGCCTGACGCCCGATGAGATCACCAAGCGCGAGCTGGCCACCGGCGCGCCGCTGATCTACCGGCTCAACGCCGACACCACGGTGGCCGAAAAACGGGAGATGGCGGCGTAGCGCGCCATGGGCGCTAGCTTAAGGCCGCCATGCACGGACTCTTCATCGTCATCGCCCGCGAAAGCGGGCGATCCAGTAAACTCCATGTGCCGAGTGATGCACGACGGCGCTGCAAAACAGCTTCTCGTGGTTACTGGATGCTCCGCTTGCGCGGAGCATGACGGGGAAAGGCTGTGGCGGGCGGCTTAAGTTAGCGCACATGGCGTAGCGCCCCGCGCTCCCATCGCGGCGCGTTGGCCGTCATCGCCGCGCCCCCTGCGCCGTCTCGCGATGACGGCGGCGAGGGGGCGAGTGTCGCCTTACCCCTGCGGCTCGATCTTGGCGATGCGCACGTATTCGCCCCACGCCTGAATGTCGCGCAACAGCCGCGCCTGGCCTTCCTCGGGCGTGCTGATCAGGCGGTCGCTGGCGAACTGGGCGAGGAACTTGGCGGCTTCATCGCTCGCCAGGACCTGGTTGAACCAGGCGTTGAGCTGGTTGACGATGGGCCGCGGCGTCGCGGAAGGAACGAACACGGCGAACCAGCCATTGAGGTCCATGGCGATGCCCTGCTCGGCCATGGTCGGATAGCCGGGGTTCGATTGGAGCCGTTGCGCGGAGGCGATGCCGAGCACGCGCAGGCGCCCCTGCGCGGCTTGCGCGGAGGCGAACTGCGGATCGTGGCAGGCGTAGTCGATGGTGCCGCTCGCCATGTCGTTGAGCGAATCCTGCGCCATGCGGAAATTGACTTCGACCGCCTTGAGGCCGGCGGCCTGCTTGTAGAGCGCGCACATCACCACGCCGGAGGTGGCCGAGACGGCATAGGTCGCCTTGTCGCCTTTCTCCTTCACGTGGGCGGTGAGCTCGGCGACGGTCTTCCACGGGCTGTTTGCATGCACCACCAGCATGAAAGCCTGGCGGTTGATGGTGGCGACCACCTGCATGGCCTTGGCGACGTCGACCGGCGGCCTCTTGAAGACGTGCATGTTGGCGGACATCGACGAGCCGGTATGGAAGTAGATGGTCAGGCCGTCGGGCTTGGCGCGCGCGACGTACTCGGTCGCGATGTTGCCGGCGGCGCCCGGCTTGTTCTCGACGATCACCGTGCGGTTCATCAGCGGCCGCAGCCGCTCGGCGAACCAGCGCACGACGACGTCCGAGCCGCTGCCGGCGGGGAATGCCGCGACCAGCCGCACATCGCCCGGCGGGTAATCCTGGGCATGGATTGCGGCCGGCCATGCCAGCGCCGCGATCGAGACAAGGGCGAGCTTTCGCCAGGTTGCAGGCTTCATCTTGCTTCCCCCAAAATCGCGCCGGCCCATCGGCCGAAGCAGCGGGCCGGCCATTGTCATTGGATGGCCGACGTTATCACAGGCTGACAGGCCGCAACATCGGGATGCAGTGTTGGCGGCAGGGCGGGCCCGTCCGCTCACGGCCGCGCGGCCGGCGCGTTGCCTATGCGGCGCTGGTGCGGCGCGCGTGGCGTGCGTGCGCGTGCCCGGCTTCCCAGCCGAGAATGGCGCGCTTGCGCGTAAGACCCCAGTGATAGCCGGTGAGGTCGCCGCCCTTGCCGAGCACGCGATGGCAAGGCACCACGAACGACAGCGGGTTCTTGCCGACCGCCGCGCCGACCGCGCGCGCGGCCTTGGGTGTGCAGACTTTCGCGGCGAGGTCGGAGTAGGTGGTCGCGCGGCCGAAGGGCACGGCCAGAAGCGTCTCCCACACCCGCACCTCGAAGTCGGTGCCGATGAGCACGATGCGCAGCGGGTGGTCGGGCCGCCAGGCGCTCGGCTCAAAAATGCGGCGCGCAAGCGCGGCGGCGCGTAGCGGGTCTTCGACATACTTCGCTTTCGGCCAGCGGCCTTGCATGTCGGCGAGCGCGGAGCGCTCCTCGCCGGGATCGGCGAAGGCAAGGCCGGCAAGCCCGCGCTCTGTCGCCATCAGCAGCGCGGTGCCGAACGGCGAGGGGTGATAGCCGTAGCGCATGGTCAGGCCTGCGCCTGCGGCCTTCCATTCGCCTGGCGACATCGCCTCGTGGGCGACGAAGAGGTCGTGCAGCCGTCCGGGCCCGGAGAGCCCGACCTCGTAGGCGGTATCGAGAACGCTCGCCGAATCGCGCAGCAATGCCCGCGCGTGCTCGACGGTCAACGCCTGCAGAAAAGCCTTCGGCGTCAGCCCGGCCCAGCGCCGAAAGAGGTGGTGCAGCTCGTCGCTGGTGACGGCAGCCGCACGGGCGACGGCGTCGACGTCCGGCTGGTCGCGCCAATGACGCGAGATATAGGCAATGGCGCGCCGGACCACGGCGTAGTCCTCGGCCGCGCGCGCAAGCAAGCTGGAATTCGTCCGTTCGGGCGCGAGCATGGGCGTCTCCATTCTTGCCCTTCAGCTACCCCAGGCGGACAAGGCGCGCCACCCGCTTTCCGGACGGGCTTTTCCTCCCGTTCAGGGGCAAGGATCGAGTTGCGTGCGCGTCGGCCCGCGCCTGGCCTCGGCGATCGCCGCGGCCAGCGCGGTGGCAAAGCTTTCCTTCTCGCGCGGGCTGAGAAAGCCCGCGATCGGCAGTTTTCGTCCGCGCGAGACCAGGAACAGCCGCTCGATGCCGAACTCCGCGTGCGTCTCTCGGTCGAGCCGCACCCACACCGGGTTGAGCGTCCATTCGGACACCCGGCCGCGATGGCTCACCTTGCGCACCGTGAGCGCGGAGGGCGTGACCAGCACCTCCTCGAACGCCGCCGCCGCCCGGTAGCTGGCGCGGAAGGCCAGATAGACCAGCAGCACGTCGAGCCCGAGGAAGCCGAAAACCGGCCAGGCCCCCACCAGCAGGAATGCGATGCCGGCCACGAAGCTGACGAGGCCGATCGCCGCCATCAGCACGACAAAACCGGTGGCGCTCATCGAGCGATGCGGCGTGAGGATGGCCGCGAACAATGTGGGTTCGCTCGCAAAATCGTTGCCGGAGGTCATCGCCCTTCACTATACGAGGTTGATGCCCAAGACGACCCCCCAGGTCAGGGCCGGCAAGGCCAGCCGCGCGCCACCCCGGCTGAAGCCGTGGAGCACGGCCGAGGCGGAGGAAGCGTTTCGCCGCTTTCACCAGGCCAACCCCACCCCGCGCGGCGAGCTTCGACACGCCGATCCCTATACGCTGCTGATCGCGGTCGTCTTGTCCGCGCAGGCGACCGACAGCGGGGTCAACAAGGTGACCCCTGCGCTATTCGCCGCCGCCGACACGCCGGAAAAGATGGTCGCTCTCGGCGAGGACAAGGTGCGGGACATCATCAAGTCCATCGGGCTTTACCGCAACAAGGCCAAGAACATCATCGCTCTGTCGCGCAGGCTCGTCGAGGAGCACGGCGCACGAGTGCCGCGCGAGCGCGCTGGCCTCGAAGCCTTGCCCGGCGTCGGGCGCAAGACCGCCAATGTCGTGCTCAACGTCGCCTTCGACGAGCCGACGATCGCGGTCGACACCCACATTTTCCGGGTGGGCAACCGCACGCAGCTTGCGCCCGGCAAGACCCCGCGCGAGGTCGAGCGGCATCTGGAGCGCGTGGTGCCGCCTGGCTACAAGCCTCACGCCCACCACTGGCTCATCCTGCACGGGCGCTACGTCTGCCGCGCGCGCCGGCCGCTATGCGCGAAATGTCCGATCAACGACTTGTGCCGCTGGCCGCACAAGACCGCGTGACCCATGACATTGGCCACGACCGTCAACCGGCGATCGTTTCTTGCGGGCTCCGCCGCGGTGGCGGTGAGTCCGGCGCTTGGCGCGGTTCCAGCCTCAGGGGAGGTCGACATCGCGATCATCGGCGCCGGCGCGGCGGGCATCGCGGCGGCGCGCCGGGTGGCCGCGGCCAAGCAGCGCTTCGCGCTCATCGAGGCGGCCGAGCGGGTGGGCGGGCGCTGCATCACCGAGTCGCGCACCTTCGGGGTGCCGTTCGATCGCGGCGCCCACTGGATTCACGCCCCCGACATCAACCCGGTCGCCAAGCTCGCCGCTGGCAGCGGTTTTGAGCTCTATTCGGCGCCGCCCGGACACAAGATACGCATCGGCCGGCGCCACGGCCGCGAAAGCGAGATGGAGGATTTTTTGGCCGCGCTGGTGCGCGCGAGCCGGGCGATCGCGGAGGCGGCGCGCGGCAAGGCCGACGTCTCGTGCGCGCTCGCCCTGCCGAAGGATTTGGGCGAGTGGGGGCCGACGGTGGAGTTCGTGCTCGGCCCGTTCGGCTGCGGCAAGGACCTCGCCGAGGTCTCCGCCGCCGATTTCGCGCGATCGGTCGAGCGCACTATCGACGCCTATTTCCGCGCCGGCTATGGCGCTGCGCTGGCGCGGCTCGCCGCAGAGCTTCCGGTGCAGGTCTCAAGCCCGGTCACGCGGGTGTCGTGGACCGGCCGCACCGGCGTCGACATCGAAACGCCGCGCGGGCGCATCCGCGCGCGCGCAGCGATCGTCACGGTCTCCACGGCCATCCTCGCCGCCGGCAAGATCCGGTTTATTCCTGACTTGCCGCGTCGCCAGCAGGAGGCGGCGGCAAAGCTCTCGCTTGGCAGCTACGACCACATCGCGCTCGAACTGCCCAACAACCCGCTCGGCCTGCAAGCCGACGATCTCGTGTTCGAGAAGTCGCACACCACGCGCACCGGCGCCATCCTCGCAAATATGTCCGGCTCCACGCTGTGCATGGTCGAGGTGGCCGGGAAATTCGGCCGCGATCTTGCGGCGCAGGGCGAGCAGGCGATGATCGCGTTTGCGCTCGAATGGCTCGGCGGCCTTTACGGCGCCGACCTGACGAAAAAGGTCAGGCGCGCCGCCGCCACGCGCTGGAACGAGGAACCCTGGGTGCTTGGCGCGTTCTCGGCCGCCATGGTCGGCGGCCAGCCGGCGCGGCGGGCGCTGATGGAACCGTTGAACAACCGACTGTGGTTTGCCGGCGAGGCGGTCCATGAAACGCTGTGGGGCACGGTCGGCGGCGCCTGGGAGTCGGGGGAGCGCGCGGCAGTGGACGCGCTCAGGCGGATCGGCGCCATCGCCGAGCCGGCCGCAGCGCGCGAGCGGCCGCGCCGCCGGCGCACCCGCTGACGTTTTGTGGTGTCGCATTTTTCTGCGGCGAACCGGCTCCCACTGCGCCGGAAAATGCTTTATCGGCGCAGCGCCCCGCCGGTGCGTTTCGCGACCTCGGCGACGATGCGGGCCGCCACCGCGTCGATCTCCGCGTCGGTCATGGTCCGCTCGCGCGGTTGCAGCGTCACCGCGATGGCGATCGACTTCTTGTCGCGATCGATGCCTGCGCCCTCGTAGACATCGAACACGTTGACGTTGGCGATGAGCTGGCGGTCGGCCGATTGCGCCGCCCGCACGATGTCGGCGGCCTTAACCGCGCGATCGACCACGAAGGCGAAGTCGCGCTCGACCGGCTGGAACGGCGAGAGTTCGAGCAAGGGCTTGGCGCGCGTCGGCCTCGCCTTCGATTCCGGGATCCGTTCGAGGATGACCTCGAAGGCAACCAGCGGTCCCTCGGCATGAAGCGCCTCAAGCGTGGCCGGATGCAGCTCGCCGAACCAGCCGAGCACGTTGTGCGGCCCGATCCGGATCGTGCCCGAGCGACCGGGGTGCAGCCATCCCGGTCCGCCGGGGACGACTTGCAGAGCCGGCTGGGAGGCGCCGGCGGACGCCAGCACCGCGAGCGCATCGGCCTTGGCATCGAAGACGCTGACCTCGGCGGACGGGCTCGACCAGTGGCGGCCGTTGTTCGCCAGTCCCCGCCGCACGCCGCTGGCCGCGGTGAACTGGTCGGCCGGCTGATCGCCGGTGAAAACCTGCCCGACCTCGAACAGGGCCACGTCCGGAAAGCCGCGATCGGCGTTGCGCTGCGCGGCCGCCACCAGGCCGGGAACGAGGCTTGGCCGCATGTCCGAGAGGTCCGAGGCGATCGGGTTGACGAGCGCGAGCGCGGGATGAGCGCCGCCGAACAGGTCGGCCTGGGCCTTGGCGATGAACGACCAGGTCACCACCTCGGTGAGCCCGCGCGCGGCGAGCGCGCGCTTGGTTTTGCGCGTGCGCGTCTGGATCGGCGTGAGGACCGGCCGGCGGGCGAGCGCGCCCCGCTCGAAGGGCGTCAGCGGCACGCGGTCGACCCCGATGATGCGCACGACTTCCTCGACGATGTCCGCCTTGCCATGGACGTCGGCTCGCCAGGACGGCACCGCCACCTTCACGGTCGGGCCGCTGCCCGCGATGAAGAAGCCGAGGTGACCGAGCACGCGCCTGACCTCGGCAAAGCCGATATCGAGGCCGGCTAGCCGCTTGATCTCGTCGAGCGGGAAGTCGATCACGCGCTCCGGCGGCTGGGCATCGCCCACCACGACGATCCGCGACGGCTCCCCGCCGCACAATTCGAGCACCATTTTGGTGGCGAGGTCGAGCCCGGGCACGATGAAGGCGGGATCGACGCCGCGCTCGAAACGGTAGCGCGCGTCGGAGCCGATGCCGAGCTTGCGGCCGGTCTGGGCGATGTTGAGCTCTTCCCACACCGCCGACTCGATCAGCACGTCGGTGGTCGCCGGCGAGCAGCCGCTCGCCTCGCCGCCCATGATGCCGGCGAGCGATTCGGGCCCGCGATCGTCCGCGATCACGCACATGCTGTCGTCGAGCGCGTAGGTCCTGCCGTCAAGCGCGAGCAAGGTCTCGCCCGCCCGCGCGCGCCGCACCACCAGGTTCCCGCGCACCTTGCCGGCGTCGAACACGTGCAGCGGGCGGCCGCGGTCGTAGGTGACGAAATTCGTGATGTCGACTAGCGCGTTGATTGGGCGCAGCCCGATCGCGGTCAAGCGGCGCTGCAGCCAGTCGGGGCTCGGACCGTTCCTCACGCCCCGCACCAGCCGCAGCGCAAAGCCGCGGCACAGCGAGGGCGTTGCGCCGAAGTCGAGCGCCACCGACACCGGGCAGGGATAGGTCCCCTCGATCTGCTTGATGGCGTTGTCCTTGAACCGGCCCATGCCGGCCGCCGCGAGATCGCGCGCGATGCCGTGAACGCCGGTGCAGTCGGAGCGATTGGTGGTCACGCTGATTTCGATGACCGGATCGCTGAGGCCGAGGAATTCGGCGAGCGGCTTGCCGACCGGCGCCTCGGCGGGCAGGTCGATGATGCCGGCATGGTCGTCGCCCAAGCCGAGCTCGCGCGCCGAGCACAGCATGCCGCGGCTCTCGACGCCGCGGATGGTGCCGACCTTGAGATCGAGGCCGGTGCCGGGAATATGCGTGCCGGGAGCCGCGAACACGCCCTTCATGCCGGCGCGCGCGTTGGGCGCCCCGCACACGACCTGAACCGGATCGCCCTTGCCGGTATCGACTAGGCACACGTGCAGCCGGTCGGCGTTCGGGTGCCGCTCGGCGGAAATCACGCGCGCGACGAGGAACGGGGCAAGCTCCTTGGCCTTGTCCTCGACGCGCTCGACCTCAAGCCCGATCATGGTGAGCTTGTCGACGAGGGCTGCGAGCGGCTCGTCGGTCTCCAGGTGCTCCTTCAGCCAGGAAAGGGTGAATTTCATAGTTGCCGAGATCTGAAGAGAAGACAGGTTGCCAATGTGAGGCGGTCCCCTTCGTCCAGGGACTCGATTTTCGCCACAGCCCGTCGCGCCTGATCGACCAGATCTTCCGCTTTGCTACGATGGAACACATCGCCGAGCGGCGGGAGGTAGTCCCCCCTGTGGCGCTCGCTTTGCAAACGCACCACGAGTGCGCCGATCCCGCGTAGATTCGGACGATCCTTCAATGGCCCTTTATCGAACGCCGCCTTGAGAGGTCCATGGTCGAGAGCGCGATATACGCGCGCATATTCATCCGAAGCGTGGTCCGTCGAGGGCAGCAGGCTGTTCGCGCATGTCTCTGCTAGCGCATGAAACACGGCATAATAGGCCGTGCTCACTGCCCTCCGTCTGAATGCATCACTTCTGGGCTTCTGCTTAAGCAGCGTTTCGGATGCCTCCAGCAGTCGCCACACCATCGTGCGGGGTGGCATGCGTCACCCCTCATCCTCGTCCACGACTTCTTCTTTCTGAAGGTAGTCGCCGTCCAGGAACACGAACCGGGCCTCGCCTCGCGTGAGGAGTTCGGACCGGATGTCATGAAGGGAATTCAGCCAATCGCGCGGCACCTCGTCTCGGCTTCTGTCAAAATAGGCGGTGACGCGAAGGATGGAACTGCCGTCAAAATCCTCTTCGGACGCGACGGTCGAACGCACGAAACCGGCGTCTCCAAACCGCTCCTGCAGGAGCCTCGAGACGATTTCGTTGATCTCGTCATCGGTCATCATGTTCTCCTTACCGGCGTCACGTACTCAACCCTGCCGCCAGCGTGGGGAAGTCGAGCGGGCGGAAGCCATAGTGCGAGACCCAGCGCATATCGGCCTCGAAGAACGCGCGCAGATCCGGCATCCCGTATTTGAGCATGGCGATGCGGTCGATCCCCATGCCCCAGGCGAAGCCCTGGTACTCGTCGGGGTCGATCCCGCAGTTCCGAAAGACATTGGGATGGACCATCCCGCAGCCGAGGATTTCCAGCCAGTCCTCGCCCTCCCCGAAGCGGATTTCGCCCTTGTCGCGGCGGCACTGGATATCGACTTCGAGCGAGGGCTCGGTGAACGGGAAATACGACGGCCGAAAGCGCATCTTGACGTCATCGACTTCGAAGAACGCCTTGCAGAACTCGGCCAGGATCCACTTGAGGTGGCCGAGGTGGGAGCTCTTGTCGATGACCAGGCCCTCGACCTGGTGGAACATCGGAGTGTGGGTCTGGTCGCTGTCGCAGCGGTAGGTCCGGCCGGGAATGATCACGCGGATCGGCGGCCGCTGGCCGAGCATGGTGCGCACCTGCACCGGCGAGGTGTGGGTGCGCAGCAACATCCGCGAGCCATCCGCCTTCGGGTTGAAGAAGAACGTGTCGTGCATGTCGCGGACCGGGTGGTTTTCCGGGAAATTCAGCTTGGTGAAATTGTAGTCATCGGTCTCGATGTCGGGGCCCTCGGCAAACGAGAAGCCCATGTCGGCGAAGATGGCGGTCAGTTCGTCCATGACCTGGCTGATCGGGTGGATGCGGCCCGCTTCGGTGGCAGGCTCGCGCACAGGCAGGGTGACGTCGAGCGTCTCG
>DATBWJ010000121.1:0-16814 GCA_036514935.1 Xanthobacteraceae bacterium | reverse complement strand
GGCGGCGAGCGCCTGGCCGAACGAGTCGCGCACGGCCCAGCGGCGGATGCTGGCGGCGGCATCGCGCGCCAGGACACGCTCGCCGTCATGGAACTTGAGACCCTCGCGCAGGGTGAGCTTCCACAACAGGCCGTCCTTTTCGACGACGTGGCCCTCCACCATCTGCGGATGCGGCTGGAAATTGTCGTCGACGCCGTACAGCGTGTCGTAGACGAGATAGGCATGATCGCGCGTCTGCCACGAAGGCGTGACGACGGGATCGAACACGACGACGTCGGCTTCCGGCACGAACTTGACGACGCGACTCGTTTGGGCGCCGACGACGGCGGGCCGCGCAAGCGCGGCGGCAGTGGTGGCGGCGGTCCCGGCAAGAAAACTGCGGCGATCCATGGCGATTCCTCCCGTTTGGTTCTTGGCGCATGCGAAATCGAGATCGGCAAGCAATGGCGCGCGCCAGCGCGGCCAGCAGCATTCGAGCCCCGCCGGCCACCAGGCATGCTTGCGGCGGGCGCATGCCCGCCAGATTGCGCGATTGTTCTGACCTTCCTCCGGGGAGTATTATTCGGCGAACCGGCGAAATACTCAAGCGGCCATCGGGCGGCCGGCTTGCTCAAGCACGCTGAATTGATGTGGAGGAATGCTGGTCGGAGCGGCGAGATTTGAACTCGCGACCCCCAGTCCCCCAGACTGGTGCGCTAACCGGGCTGCGCTACGCTCCGAACGGCGGCGGACTATAGGGAGCGGACGGCCGGCGCGCAACCGGATGAAGCGCCGGCTGAAGCTCCGGCGGAGACGTTTGGCGTGAAGCCACTAGCAAGCCCCACAACACCCCGATGATCAGGTAGTAGTGGCGCCAGTGCTCGACGTCGATGACGTAGCTTTCCACCGTCACCGCCACGAAGGTCGAATAGGCCGCAATCGCGGCGCGATGCCAGGGCGCCGCGACGAAGATCAGCCTCAGTCCGAACGCCAGCGTCACCACCGTCAGCGTCAGATAGGTCAGCCCGCCCAGCCATCCGCCGGCCATGAACGCATTGAGGAACGAGTTGTGGGGGTCCTCGGGGAAATAGCGGGTGAATTGCAGCGGACCAATGCCGAGCGGGTAATCGAGGACGAGCAGCGCACCGGCCGCGTGCCGCCCGAAGCGGCCGAAGGCGCCGGTGTCATGGGACTGCACGAGGCTCGCGCGTTCCTGGAACAGCTCGCTGACCTGGCCAATTGAGAGCAGCGCCGCCACGAACAGGCCCGCCGCGATAAGGCCGACGACGGCGACGGCCGCAACACGCCTGCGCTCGGCGCCGCGCCGGCTGGTGATGAGGCTGAATACGATCAGCAGCACAAGCGAGGTGAGGAAGTGCCCCCAGGCGCCGCGCGAGAACGTGAGGAGCTCAGCCGCGAGTATCACCAGCAGCGTCGCGATGCTAATGGCCACGCTGCGCACCTGGCCGAACAGCAGCCGGATGATCACGACCATTGCCGGCAGCACCAGGAATGGCCCAAGCACGTTCGGATCCTTGAACGTCGCGCGCGCGCGGCCGCTGATCAAGAACAGGTCCGTCCCCGGCACGAGCCGGAAGTAGGCCACGATCACGATGATCGATACCACGATGGCGCTTGCAATGTAGCCGGCGAGCAGCGCGTTGAGCCGGCGCTGAGCGTCCTCCGCCATCGCCGCCGCAAAGAACAGCGTCGTCAGCGCCAGGAAGGAGGAGACGAGCGTCCACATCAGGCTCTCGCCCACCCCGACCACGGGAATGACGGCGGTGCCGAAGCCGACGCAATAGAGGATTAGCAGGATCACCAACGGCAGGTGCGCCGCGCGCAACCTGAGGCCGGACATGGCGAACACGAAGATCGTCAGCACAATGACGAACTCGTAGGGCGAGGGCTCGACGAACACGAATCCGCCCGAGAAGCCGCTGAGCCACAGCAAGGCAAGGCGAACTCGTTCGGCGGCGCTCACCGTGGCGCGGCCGGCGGCGCCGTCGAGCGCCAGCGCCGTCAATAGGCGTTCTCCGTCTTCAGCAGGGCGAACGGCGTGCGCAGCACGATGTAGAGGTCGAACATGAGCGACCAGTTCTCGATGTAATAGAGGTCGTGCTCGATGCGTCGCTGGATCTTTTCCTGCGTGTCGGTCTCGCCGCGCCAGCCGTTAATCTGCGCCCACCCGGTGATGCCGGGCTTGACGCGGTGGCGCGCGAAGTAGCCGTCGACCGCCTCCTCGTAGAAGCGATGCTCGGCCTTGGCGTTAAGCGCGTGCGGGCGCGGCCCCACCAGCGACAGATTGCCGGTGACCACGACGTTGAAGAGCTGCGGCAGCTCGTCAAGGCTCGTCTTGCGGATGATGCGGCCGATGCGGGTGACGCGCGGATCGTCGCGGGTGACCATGAGCCGCGCGCTGTCGTCGGCATGCTCATGATGGAGCGAGCGGAACTTGAATATGTCGATGATCTCGTTGTTGAAGCCATAGCGGCGCTGGCGGAACAACACCGGTCCCGGGCTGTCGAGCTTGATCGCGGCGGCGATGACAGCCATGAGCGGGAGCGCGAGCAGGAGAACGAGGCCGCCGACCACCCGGTCGAACACGGCCTTTACCACCAAGTTCCAATCGGCGATCGGCTTATCGAAAATGTCGAGAACGGGAACGTTGCCGATGTAGGAATAGGCGCGCGGCCGGAAGCGCAGCTTGTTCATGTGCGCGGCGAGCCGCACATCGACGGGCAGCACCCAGAGCTTGCGCACCATCTGCAGCACGCGCTCTTCGGCGGTAAGCGGCAGCGACACCAGAATGAGGTCGACGCGGGTGCGGCGGGTGAACTCGACGAGGTCGTCCACCGTGCCAAGCTTGGGGACGCCCTCGACGACGAGCGGCGAACGGTCGTCGCCGCGATCGTCGAACACGCCGCAGATCCGCAGGTCGGAATCGGCCTCCGACCTGAGCGCCTGAATCAGCGATTCGCCAGCGCGGCCGCCGCCGACGATGATGACGCGGCGCACCAGGCGGCCGGCGCGCGCCCAGCGACGAACCAGCGTAGTGAGGACGAGGCGGCCAGCCAACAGAGCCATAAGCCCGAAGAGGTAGAACCCGCCGGTCCAGATGCGGGAATAGGTGGAGTCGAACTTGACGAAGAACGCAACCGTCAATGCGAGCAGGAACACGATGGTCCAGGCCGCGGCCAGACGGGTCAACTGGTAAACGTGGGTGCGAACGGCGGGAATGCTGTAGAGGTCGAAAATCTGGAATACGCCGATGGCGGCGATCGCGATGGCGACGTCGGCCGACAGGTACTGCGCCGCCATGTGGTCGGTGTGATGCACATGCACCACATAGAGCGCCGCCCCGATCGCCAGGACGACGACGAACTCGATGAGTCGGAGAACGCCGCTGAGCACCACCGGCGAGATCGCCTGGGCGACCGGCTCGGCGGCAATCGCGCTCGCCAGCGGGCCGAGCTCGCGCGCGAGTCTTTGCGGCTGCGCCAAAACGGAGCGCGCGGCATCGACGCCTTCCGCCGTGATCGCGTGGTCCGTGCTCATTGCGCCCTCAGGCAAGGCTTTGTCTGGGCCGGAGATCAAGTCCTAGATGCAATCTATTCCTGTTGATATCTGCCGGCAATTCCTCTCGAAAATGTAAAGGCGAGGTAAACCCGGCCGCCTGCGGTCAGTCCTTGGGTGGCGGCTTGCGCGCCAGGACCTCCCGGTAGAGCGCGCACACCTCGTGCTGCATCGTCTTGATGTCGAAGCGCGGTTGCAGCCATGCCCGGCAGGCTTGGGCATCCGCGCGGGCACGGGCGGGATCAGCGAGAAAGGCTTTGAGCGCAGCCGACAGCGCCCCGGCGTCACCCGCGGGGATAAGCTTGTCGGCGTGCGGACCGAAAATCTCCGGTATGCCGCCGACGCGGGTGGCGATGATCGGCACGCCGGCTGCGATCGCCTCGAGCACGACATAGGGCAGGGATTCCGCGCGCGAGGGCACGACGATCGCGCGGGCGGTGGCGAACGCATCGCGCGCCGGCATCGGGCCATTGAAGGCAACGAGCTCGGAGATTCCGAGCCGGGCGGCCAGCGCGCGGTAGGCGTCGCGGCCCTCTTGTGGACCAATAAGAATTGCGCTCGCTCGCACGCTTTCGCGGGCCAGCCTGGCGATCGCCTCCAGCAGGACGTCAACGCCCTTGAGAGGACGGAATTCGCCCAAGAACAGGAAGTCGCGCGCGCCGGGGCGCCCGGTCACCGGCTCGAACTCCTCGGCGCGCAGCCCGTTGAAGATGACCTGCATCCGGCAGCGCGGCGGCTGCACCTTGGCGCGATAGGTCTCCGCTTCGAATGCGCTGACATGGATGATGGCGTCGGTCATGCGCTCGAGCAGCCGTTCGGCGGCGAAGTAGATGCGCCCGCGCAGCGATTTCGGATCGTAGTGCAGGCTGCCGCCATGGGGCGTGTAGATGCGGGCAATCGGCCGGCGGCGGCCGAGCCAGGTCGCGATCGGCCGCGCATAGGCGCCGCCCTTGGCGCCGTGGCCGTGGATCACGTCGGGTGCGATGATTCTGAGGCGAGCGAGGACCCGTTGGGACGCCAGGAGGTCAGCAGGCCCGATCTGGCGGCGCATCGGCAATCGAATGAGGCCGAGCGCCAGCCTGTCAGCAAGCGCTGCCAGCGCGCGCGCCTCGAATTCGCCGCCGGTCGAGGAGTCGCAAACGATCCCGACCGCGTGTCCCGCGCGCGACTGCTCGCCGAGGAGGTCGGCGACATGGCGAAAAAGCCCGCCCACCGGAGCGCGAAACAGGTGGATGATGCGCAGCGGCGGGGCCGTCATGGTCGAGATTCATGCCCCCGTTGGTGAACAAAGTATTATCGCGGCGGGTAAACAAAGCCTCAAAATCGCCGCACCGGTGACCGCATTAACGCGCTGGCAACCATAATCGTCTGTGATCGGGCCCAGCGAGCGGGCGCGCGCTATGGAGTTCCAGTAATGGCGGTTGCCGCGGCAGGCGAGGTTGTGGACGGCGGGATCGACGTGCGGTCGATCGGACGGGTCCTGTGGCGCCGGCGGCGGTGGATTGTGGCTCCGAGCGCGGCCGTGCTCGTGCTCGCCACCATCGGCGTCAACATCGTGGCGCCGCGCTACAAGTCGGAAGCGCGCGTGCTGTACGAGGGTCGCGAGAACGTCTTTCTGCGCCCCGAGGCCGACAAGACCACTAGCGATCAGGTCATCGGCGATCAGGAGGCGATCGCCAATCAGGTCCAGGTCGTGCTCTCGCGCCAGGTGGCCCTGGACGTCATCTCACAGATCAAGCTCGCCGAGCGTCCCGAGTTCGATCCGCTGCTCGACGGGATTTCGCCGCTGCGATATCTGCTGATCTTCTTCGGGCTTGCGCGCAATCCGTTCCTCATGACCCCCGAGGAGCGCGTGCTGCAGGCCTATTACGACCGGCTGAGCGCGTTCTCGATCGACAAGTCGCGCGTGGTCGTGATCGAGTTCCAGTCGGCCGACACCGAATTGGCCGCGCGCGCGGCGAACGCGGTCGCGGAAAGCTACATCGCCCGCCAGCAGGCGGCCAAGCAGGAGCAGACGCGCGGCGCGGGCGAGTGGCTGGCGCGCGAGATCGAGAAGCTGCGCGCCAGAGTGGCCGACGCGGAGGCGAAAGTGGAAATCTTTCGCGCCAGGACCAACCTGTTCGTCGGCACCAACAACACAATGCTGTCGAACCAGCAGCTCGGCGAATTCAATTCCCAGCTCAATTCGGCGCGCGCGCAGAGGGCCGACGCCGAGACGAGGGCGCGGCTGATCCGCGACATGCTGCGCAGGGGCGAGCCGATCGAGGCCGCCGACATCATGAACTCCGAGTTGATCCGCCGCCTGTCCGAGCAGCGTGTCACCCTGCGCGCGCAGCTCGCAGAGCAGTCCTCCACGCTGCTCGGCGGGCACCCTCGCATCAAGGAGCTCAAGGCGCAGATCAACGACCTCGACGGTCAGATCCGTGCCGAGGCGGAAAAAGTCGTGCGAACGCTTGAAAACGACGCCAAGATCGCCGGCGCCCGGGTCGAGACGCTGACCGCCAACCTCGAAGCATCGAAAAGGCAGGCGGCCTCGACCAACGAGCAGGACGTGCAGTTGCGCGCGCTCGAACGCGAAGCAAAGTCGCAACGCGACCTGCTGGAATCGTACCTGGCCAAGTATCGCGAGGCCACCGCGCGCGAGACCATCGGCAGTGCGCCGCCGGCCGATGCCCGCATCATCTCGCGCGCCATCGTGTCGAACACGCCCTACTTCCCCAAGAAGATGCCGATCGTGCTCATCGCGACGCTGACTGTGCTCGCGCTGGCGAGCGGGCTCGTCCTGACCGGCGAGTTGCTGGGCGCGGAGGCGGGCGAGGCGCCGCCGGTTGCGCCGGTGGGTCGGTCGGCGCGCGCCGAATCGAGCCACCCCGCGCTCGGCGTGCCGATCGGCGTGGTGAGCGAGGCGGCGCACAAGCTGCGCGCGTCCTCCGATCTGGGGCGATGCGTCGCGGTCTTCGATCGCACGCGGCCGCCCGGCGCCTCGCTTGCCGCGCTCACGCTGGCGCGCGCGCTCGCCGGCGAGGCGCGCACCGTGCTGGTCGACCTCACCCCTGCGAGCGCCGCCCTCGTTGGGTGTTCGAGCGAGCTGGGCGCGCCCGGCATCAGCGATGTGGCGCGCGGCGCGGCCTCCTTCCGCGATGTCATCGGGCGCGACAAGCTGTCGCGGCTGCACGTGGTGGGCGCCGGATCATCCCCGGTGGACGCCGCCGCGGTCGCCGCGCCGGCCTTGCGCATCGCGATGGAAGCGCTCGCGCGCAGCTACCAGCACGTCATCATCGACGCCAGCGCCGTGGCGGAGCCGGCCGACATCGCCGCGTTTGCGCCGCGGGCAATGCTCGTCGCCCCGCAGGACCGGCGTGAAATGCACCTGGCGCGCGAGCGCCTGGCGCGCTTTGCGGACATCATGCTGGTGCCGGCCGAGGGCGACGCCAAGCTCGCCGCGTAGGGCGGCTAGCCGCGGAGGCGGCGGCGCGTGGCCTGGAATGCGTTCCACAGCGGCGGAGTCGCCTTGATCCACCGCTTGAGCGTCTGCTTGACGCGCAGGAGAAGCGCGGCCAGGCGTCCGCGCGGCGAAAATGCCAGCAGGGTATCGAACAGGCGCTCGGGCCTGTTGCAGAAGAACGTCTTGTAGCGCGCGTGGCCGATGCCGAGGTCGAGGGTGGCGACGTGGTTGTCGGCGCAATAGCGCACGAGGTGGGTCAGCAGGATCAGTCCGGGGCTCCAGCGCTTGTTGTCGCCGAGCGTGTAGGAATTGAACATGCAGGACACGCGTCGCCCGTCATTGACGCCACCGAACACGGCAATCACTTCGCCGCCGCCTTCAAGCGCGTGCAACTCGATCACCGGGCGGCCCGCCGCCAGCCCCTCGTGACAGGCCGCGCGCAGGAACGATCGGAGGTTGGAGTCGGCGAACACATTATCGATTCCCTGCCCTGAGAGGTGTGCGCCCTTCTGCGCGAGGAAGGCATCGAAGAACCGGTCGGCCTCGGCGGCGGTCGCCGCGCGCGCATAGCGGTAGTCGGCGAGCTGACTGAACTTGCGCTCCTTTGTGCGCAAGCGGCCGCGCATCGCCGCGTTGAGGCACTGCTTGAGCGCCTGCTCGCCGGTGCGGCCGCCGAAATTCCTGCTGTGGACGTCGTCCGGCGAGCGCTGATGGGGCAGCAGCGCCAAGGGGTTGTCGATCGCGCCCACCTGCATCGGCTGATTGCACAGCACGAACAGATCGATGCCGTGCGCGCACGCGACCGTGCCGAAGACGCGCCGGAGATCCTCGGCAGAAAGCTGCTTTGCGATGTCGCGGCGCCAGATGCCCGCGTTAAGATTCGAATGCTGGCGCCCGAGATAGCGCGCGGTCGTGATCGAGCCCATGCGATCACGCACGAACGGCCACAGAAACAGCGGCGAAGCGTAGCCGTCGAGGCCCACCACGATCAGCGGCGTCGCGGATTCGTGCCGGCTCACGTGCTCGTGCCACAGCTTCGCCCATTCGTAGCGCTGGTAGGGCGTCGCGTGCGCGTGGGCGCTTTCGAGGCGCCGCCACGCCGGCTCGGCGGCCGCGAAGTCCTCGTATACCACGACGCGGTCGAGCAGAAGCGAGCGCGGTGCACGCGATGGTGCATCGCCGGCAGAGTGATCGCGAAGCGCGACGCCCATTGGGACTGCCGCTCGATTGAGGTATTAACCAAAAGTTGACAGCACAATTGCAAATAAAGATCAATAAATGGTTCGCTGCCAAGTCCAACTCCGGAAATAGCTGCGTGGCTCGGCTCAAGAAGGCAATCATTCGTGCTGGATTGGAGGCGCTGTATTTTACCGGCGCGCATGAGCTTCTGCGTCCGCTGTGCGGGGGGGTGGGCGCGGCGCTGACCCTGCACCACGTGTGCCCGCCGCGCCATGACAGCTTTCAGCCCAATCACCTGCTTGAGGTCACGCCCGAGTTCCTTGAGGCCGTCATCGTTCAGCTACGGCGCTGGAACATCGACATCATTTCGCTCGACGAGCTGCATCGCCGCCTGGTCGAAGGCGATTTCCGACGCCGTTTTGCCTGCTTCACATTCGACGACGCCTACAACGATCATCGCGAACACGTGCACCCGATCTTCAAGAGGCACGGGGCGCCGTTCGCTGTCTTCGTGCCCACGAGCTTTCCGGACCGGCGCGGCGAATTGTGGTGGGTCGTGCTCGAGACGGTGATCGCCAAGACCGACCGCCTAACGGTGCTGATGGATGGCGCTGAACGCCGCTTCAACTGCGCCGGCGCGGCGGCCAAGTACCGCACCTTCGAGACGCTCTACTGGTGGTTGCGCACGCGCCCATCCAACGAGGACATCCGTGCGGCGACGCACGATCTGGCGGCGCGCTACGGCGTCGATATCGCCGCGATCTGCGCCGACAGTTGCATGACCTGGGACGAGATCGCAGCGATGGCGGCCGACCCGCTGGTGACGATCGGCAGCCACTCGGTCAACCATTTCATTCTTTCCATGCTGCCGGAGCCGCAGGCTAGGGCCGAGCTTGAGGCGAGCCGGACGATCCTGGAAGGCAGGCTGGGAAAAAAGATCGAACATCTGGCCTATCCGTTCGGCCAGGCGGGTACGGTGGGGCCGCGCGAGTTCCGCATCGCCGAGGAGCTGGGGTTCAAGACGGCGGTGACCACGCGCCCGGGCGTCTTGTTTGCGCAGCACCGGAACCACCTGTGCGCGCTGCCGCGCGTTTCGGTCAACGGCGAATTCCAGCGACTGCGCTACCTGCGGGTCCTCGTTTCCGGCGCGGCCACCGCGCTGTGGAACCGGTTCAGCCGCATTCAGGCGACCTGACGCGGGGCGGGCTGGGCCGCGACATCCAGCTGATCAGCGGCATCGCCGGCAGCACCCAGCCGAGGCCGGCTGCGACGTAGTAGGCGATTTCGAGGAGCCGGTTGCCGGAAAACGCCAGCGCCTGCGCAAGCGCCATCGCCAGCAGCATCCACACCACCACGAGCGTCAGCAGAGCCACTGTGCCAATCAATTTGCGGACACGGACCGTCATCGCACCCTCGCAATAGCGGGATGATTTCAGGCAGGCTCACAGCATTCCAAACGCCGTCATCGCGAGACGGCGCAGGGGGCGTGGCGATCCCCTTGTCGTGTGGATTGCTTCGGCGGGCTGCGCCCGCCTCGTAATGACCGCGAACGACTCGACACGATTTCATCCCGCTATAGCGTGCCTTGGCCGCGATTGCGCCGCCGCATCTTGCTCTATATGGTCTCGGCGCGCCCGTGCAAGCATATGAACGATCTGCAGCTATCCCAAGTCCGCCAGCGCGTGATCCGCCTGTGGCTGTGGGCGGTCGCGGCGATTGTGTTCGCGCTGGTGGTGGTCGGCGGCGCCACGCGGCTGACCGAGTCCGGGCTCTCGATCGTCGAATGGCGGCCGGTGACCGGCGTGCTGCCGCCGCTGAGCCACGATGCCTGGCAGGGCGAGTTCGAGAAATACCAGAAGATTCCGCAGTTCCTGCGCAACACCGGCATGACCCTGGACGAATTCAAGACGATCTACTGGTGGGAATGGGCGCATCGCCTGCTCGGTCGCTTCGTCGGTGTGGCGTTTCTGGTGCCGTTCCTGTGGTTTCTATGGCGCGGCTGGATCGTGCCGGGCCTGCGCGGGCGGCTGTGGCTCATCTTCGGCCTCGGCGCGCTGCAAGGCGCGATCGGCTGGTGGATGGTCGCCTCGGGCCTGAGCGAGCGCGTCGAAGTCTCGCAATATCGACTGGCGGTGCATCTCCTGCTCGCAAGCCTCATTTTCGCGGCGCTGGTGTGGACCGCCCAACGGCTGGCGCCCGGTCCCCGGATGGCGGGGCCGCCGCGCGTGCGCGCGGGAGCGGCGGTGCTGCTTGCGCTCGTGCTGGCGCAGATCTATCTCGGCGCGATCGTTGCCGGTCTGCGGGCGGGCTATATCTACACCACGTGGCCGTTGATCGACGGCGCCTACATCCCGGAGGCGCGGCGGTTGTTCTTTGAAGTGCCGCTATGGCGCAATTTCTTTGAGAACACCCTGACCGCGCAGTTCGATCACCGCATGATGGCCTATGTGCTGTTCGTGCTCGCAATCGTGCACGCCGCCGACGCGGTGGGCGCGAGGGCAGGGGGCGTGCTTGCGCTTGTGCTCGCCGCAGCCATGACAGCGCAAGTGGCGGTGGGCATTGTCACGCTGCTCCAGCGCGCGCCGATCGAGCTGGCGCTCATCCATCAGGCCATGGCCATGATCGTGCTGGCGATCGCGGTTGCGCATGTGGAGCGCCGGTGGCCGCTGCGGCGCGGCGCTGCCGAGTACGCGCTGTCAGCACGCTGACAGGGCCTGATCCAGGTCGGCGATGAGGTCGTCGTGATCCTCGATGCCGATCGACAGCCGCACCACGTCCGGACCGGCGCCGGCCTCAATCTTCTGCGCATCGGTGAGCTGCTTGTGGGTGGTGGAGGCGGGATGGATGATGAGCGAGCGGGTGTCGCCGATGTTGGCGAGATGCGAAAACAGTCGCACGTTCGACACAAGTTTGACGCCTGCATCGTAGCCGCCCCTGAGGCCGAAGGTGAATACCGCGCCCGCGCCCTTCGGCGCGTACTTCGTGGCGAGGTTGTGGTAGCGGTCGCCGGGCAGGCCCGGATAGCTCACCCACGCAACCTGCGGGTGGCACGAGAGCCAGGTGGCGACGGCGAGCGCGTTGTCGCAGTGCCGCTGCATGCGCAGCGGCAGCGTCTCAATGCCGGTGAGAATCAGAAACGCGTTAAACGGCGAGAGTGCCGGCCCGAGATCGCGCATGCTGAGCATGCGGCAGGCCACCGCAAAGGCGAAGTTGCCGAAAGTCTCGTGCAGCACGACGCCGTGGTACTCCGGCCGCGGCTCCGACAGCATGGGATAGCGGTTGTCCCGCGACCAGTTGAACGTGCCGGCGTCGACGATCAGCCCGCCGATCGAATTGCCATGGCCGCCGAGGAATTTCGTGAGCGAATGCACGATGATGTCGGCGCCGTATTCGATCGGCTTGCACAGGTACGGCGTCGCCAGCGTGTTGTCGACGATGAGCGGCACGCCGGCGCGCCGGGCGATCTGTGCGACCGCTTCAAGGTCGGTGATGACGCCGCCGGGATTGGCGATCGATTCGACGAAGATCGCCTTGGTCTTGGGGCCGACGGCGCGCTCGAAGCTGCCGATGTCATCGGGCTCCGCCCACACCACGTTCCAGCCGAAATTCTTGAACGAGTGGTTGAACTGGTTGATCGATCCGCCATAGAGCTTGCGCGCGGCGACGAACTCGTCGCCCGGCCGCATCAGCACGTGGAAGGCGACGACCTGCGCGGCGTGGCCCGAGGCGACCGCGACCCCGGCGGTGCCGCCTTCGAGCGCGGCCACGCGCTCCTCCAGCACCGCATTGGTGGGGTTGCCGATGCGCGAGTAGATGTGGCCAAAAGTCTGCAGGCCGAACAGCGAAGCGGCGTGATCGACATCCTCGAATACGAACGAGGTCGTCTGGTAGATCGGCGTGGCGCGCGCGCCCGTCGTCGGATCGGGCTGGGCGCCGGCGTGCACCGCCAGCGTCGCAAAGCCCGGGATGCGTTCGGTCATGATCGATCCTTGTGGGAGGCGCTTGCAGGCCGGGTCGGTTGCGGCTCGGTTTATCGAAGCGCGCTTTTGCGTCAAGGCGCACCGGGGCAACGGTTGCGCCCGCGCGGTAGCGAGCGTCGGGTACGCGCAGCCTGCGCGCCCGGACGCACGGTTGCTGCGCTATCCTTGCTCGGCGCGGTCGGCCGCAGGGGTGGCGGCGCCGGGCATGGTGATGCGGTCGAGCGCCATGCGCTGGACGCCGCCGGCAAGGCGCTTGGCGCGCCTGGACGTCAGGGTGCGGGTGTTCACGCCCATCCACGCGATCTCGGAGGACAGGCGGCCGTACTCGATCTTGGGGCAGCGGTTCATCACCACCGTGAGGCCGTTGGCCTCCGCAAGCTGCGCCGCCTCCTCGTTGCGGATGCCGAGCTGCATCCAGATCACGCGCGGGCGCGGCTTCATGGCCAGCGCCTCCTCGACGATGCCGACCACGTATGGCGCCGCGCGAAAAATGTCGACCATCTCGACCGGTTCCGGAATGTCGGCCAGCCTGGCATAGACCCGCTGCCCAAGCAGCGCGCTGCCGGCGAGCGCCGGATTGACCGGGATCATGTGGTAGCCGCGTTCGAGCAGATACTTGAACGCGAAATAGCTCGGCCGGCTGGCGTTCGCCGACACCCCGACCATGGCGATCGTCTTCACGGTGTTGAGGATGCCGCGAATGTAGCTGTCGTCGTAGCGATCGTGGTTCATCGGGAAGATGGGCCGTCAGCGGCGCGCGCGGCCGAGTGCCGCGAGCGGTCCCATGGTGAGGATGCCGGCGGCGACAGAGATCGCGGTGAGCGTCAGCGTCTCTTCGAGGCAGATGCTGCCGCATTGCCAGGCCCTGAGCGCGGTGAAGGCCGCCGCGAACAGCACGCCCCATCCGGCGCCTGCAATGAGCACCCGCCGCAATGCGCGCGGATCGGCGCGAAGCTCTGCCAAGAGTGGCTGAATTCGGGCTGCCATCATTGGTGTTGCCATTTCGGGGCCCTTTTGGCGAGGAAGGCAGCGATGCCTTCGGCCGCATCCTGGGTCATCATGTTGTCGACCATCACCTGGCTCGTGTAACGGTAGGCATCGGCTAGCAACATGTCCAGTTGGCGATAGAACGCCAGCTTGCCGAGTTTGATGGCCGCCGCCGATTTGCCGGCGATCCTGCCCGCGAGCATCACCGCCTCGCCGCGCGCTCCTCGCAGCCGGCGAGGGGGCTTGCATGGCGCTCGAACTTCCTTCACTGCAACCGCCGCATTCTAGCCGATCCGCGCCGCGTTGCGAGGGTCGCGAGAGGAGAAGCCATGCGTCCAGCGCTGTTGTCCGCGGGGGAACTGCAGCGCCGGCTGGCGGCGGAATTCCCCGAGGCCTTTCATCCCGAAAGCGGGCTTGCCGTGCTCGAAGCGTGGCACGGCGGCTGCCGCGTGCGCCTGGGTTTCCAGCCGGGGACGCTGCGGCCGGGCGGCACCATCTCCGGCGCCGCGCTGATGATGCTCGCCGACGTGGCCATGTACATCGCGGTGCTGGCGTCGATCGGATGGCAGCCATTGGCGGTGACCACGAACCTCACCATCAATTTCCTGCGAAAGCCGGCGCCCGGCGCGCTCATTGCGGAATGCCACCTCATCAAGCTCGGCAAACGGCTCGCCGTCGGCAACGTGCGCCTGATCTTGGAGGGCAGCGAGGAGCTGGTCGCGCACGCCACGTCGACCTATTCAATCCCGCCAAAAACAGATGATTAGCGTGTGGTAATATATAACCAATGGCGTAATACACTGATTTAATTGGCTTCTTGTGGTGGTGCGCGCATTGACCGGGAAAGCGCCGTCGTGTAGAAGCCGCCGGACAGCGGGTGCGGGTTTCGCCATGAACACCTATGCGGCCAAGCCAGCCGACGTCGAGAAGAAGTGGGTCATGATCGACGCCAAAGGCCTCGTCGTGGGCCGCCTGGCCTCGATCGTCGCACTTCGGCTGCGCGGCAAGCACAAGCCGACGTTCACGCCCCACATCGATTGCGGCGACAACGTCATCATCGTCAACGCCGACAAGGTGGTGCTGACCGGCCGCAAGCTCGAGCAGAAGGTCTATCGCTATCACACCGGCTACATCGGCGGCATCAAGGAACGCAGCGCCAAATCCATCATGGCGGGCCGCTTTCCGGAGCGCATCGTCGAGAAGGCGGTCGAGCGCATGCTGCCGCGTGGCCCGCTTGGCCGGCACCAGCTCGCCAATCTGCGCGTATATGCGGGCCCGGACCATCCGCACGCCGCCCAAAACCCCCAACCGCTCGATGTCGCGGCCATGAACCGCAAGAACACGAGGAGCGCGTGATGGCCGAGACCATGCAATCGCTCGATCAGTTGGCCGCCCTCAAGCCGGCGGCGCCCGAGGCGCCCAAATACGTCCAAAAACTCGACCGCCAGGGTCGCGCCTATGCGACCGGCAAGCGCAAGGATGCGGTGGCGCGAGTGTGGATCAAGCCGGGCGCCGGCAAGATCGTGGTCAACGGGAAGATCGTGGAGGCTTACTTCGCGCGACCCGTGCTGCGTATGCTGATCCAGCAGCCGCTCGTCGCCTCCAACCGGAACGGCCAGTACGAGGTGGTATGCACGGTCTCTGGCGGCGGGCTGTCCGGACAAGCGGGCGCCGTGCGCCACGGCATTTCGAAGGCGCTGAGCTATTTCGAGCCGGAGTTGCGCGGCGTGCTCAAGCAGGGCGGCTTCCTCACGCGCGACTCGCGCGTGGTCGAACGCAAGAAATACGGCCGGGCAAAGGCCCGCCGATCCTTCCAGTTCTCCAAGCGCTGACGGCGCCGCCGTTGTGCGGGCGGCCGTTCTATCGCCTCAATCCGCCGCCGCGACGCGGCGCGCGCGCAGCCAGCGCCACGCCCGCCCGTCGATCGCGGCAAGGCCGAGCGTGATCAACGCCATGCCGACGAGATGGCGCGGCTCGATCCGCTCGCCCAGCACGGTGACGCCCAGAATGATGGCGCTCACCGGCATCAGGAAGGTGACCAGCGCCAGGTTGGTCGCGCCCGCGGCGGCCAAAATGCGGAAATAGAGCAGATAAGCGAACGCCGTCGACGGCAGGGCGAGACCGAGCATCGCCAGGAGCGCGCCGTTGCTCGGCGGCGGCAGCGTCCACGGCTGATCGATCGCCAGCATGAGCGGCGTGAGAATGATGGTCGAGACGGTGAGCAGGCCGGTCGCGGACGCCAGGGGTTGAATGCCCATGGCGCTGAAGCGGCGCGCAAAGATGCTGGAGATCGAATAGCACAACGCCGCCACCAGGATCGCGATCTCGCCGGCAAGATCGCCGCTCAGCGAGCCGAGCGAGCCGCCGATGAGGACGGCGACGCCGAGGATGCCGATGACGACGCCGGTGAGCCGCCCGGCGGACATCTTCTCATCGGCGGTGGCGAAATGGGCCAGCACCAGCGTGATGAACGGCGTCGTCGCGTTGAGAATAGAGGCGACGCCGCTCGCAATCAGCCTCTGCCCCCACACGATGAGCAGAAACGGGCCGATGTTGTTGACAAGGCTCATCAGCACGAAGGCGACCCAGGCCCGCCGGTCCGTCGGCAGTCGAATGCCCAGGGCAGCGAGAATGACGTGGAGCGCAGCGGCGGCGAGCGACACGCGCACCACGACGATGGTGATCGTCGGCAGCTCGCGCACCGCGACCGCGACGAAGAAGAACGAGCCGCCCCACAAGGCGCCGAGCGTTACCAGCATGGCCCATTCGCGGGCGTTCATAGTGCGTTTGATCGCCATCGGCAGTGCGCAGGTCCCGGTTAGCTCGCGCGCCTAAAACGAAATCCGGTTGATCAGTCCGGGCCGGCCGCCGATCTATTCCCTCCCCCTGAACGGGGCAGGGTCGATCCGAGCGGAGCGAGGATTGGGGTGGGGGTCACAAACGACAGTGAACGCCAGCGTAGCGACCCCCACCCGGCTCGCTTCGCTCGCCACCTTCCCCCTTGCAGGGGGAGGGAAAGAAAACAGCGGCCCCAGGCAATCATTCGGACTTGGTATGACTTATCACGTAGCGCGCGAGCCGCCACCCGCTTTGTGCGCAAGGGTCCCCCGCTCGTCGCGGCTCATCAGCCGATCTCGCCGCAACCTGGCGTTTACCCGCCGGCGCTAGCATCGGGCCATGATTGGAATCTCGCACAGGCAGATCAGATTGCAATTCGCCGCACTCGAACAAAGCGCCGAACGCGCCCGGCTCGCCCTTGGCTGCTCGTTTTCGTCTGCGACCGAGTTCGAGGCCGCGGTGATCCGCGCGCGCTATCCTCGCGGCGTCCCTCTGCGGGAAGCTGCGTCGCTGCGGCTCGCCCTCGCCGCCACGATCTTGTCGTCGCTGGTTGCTCTGGCCGCCCTGGCGCTGTGATCGCAACACCTCTTCGCGCTCGCCAGATCGCACGCTCGGCGGCTTGCTCGGGCGGGTGCCAAGAAAAACGGGCGCCGCGGCGCCCGAGGAGGTTGGACCAACGTCCGATCTTGGCAGGAAGCAGCGCGCTACGCGGAGTAGTACATCTCGAATTCGACCGGATGCGGCGTGTGCTCGAAGCGGATGATCTCCTGCATCTTCAGATCCATGTAGGCGTCGATGAAGTCGTCGTCGAACACCCCGCCGGCGGTGAG
>DATBWJ010000120.1:0-8438 GCA_036514935.1 Xanthobacteraceae bacterium | reverse complement strand
ATGAGCGCGCCAAAGGCGCCCACGCCCGCGCCGACGATGGGGAAGGTCCAGCTGGCACGGACCAATTCGGCGCCAGTGACGGGCGCGGAAGGCACCAGCGGGAGCCGCGTCAAGAAGGCTAGGCCGGTCCTGAGGTCCGTGCTAAGGGCCTTGGCCGAGACGCCCCCCGCCATCGTGATCGCTCCTCCCAGCCGGGTACCGGTAGAGTCTACTCTGAAATGACGCGTTTCGCTTCCTTAGACGAATTGCGCGCGGCCTGTCTCGATCTTCCCGGCGGCAACGCGGAGGCGGCGGCGTCGGTGGCCCGCCGCGAAGGGGCGCTGACCAAGCCGCCGCGCAGCCTTGGGCGCCTCGAAGAGGCGGTTGCCTGGCTCAGCCTTTGGCAGGGGCGCAGCCCGCCGCGTCTCGATCAGGTCGAGATCTTGGTCTTCGCCGGCAATCACGGCGTGACGGCGCAAGGCGTCTCGGCCTATCCGGCCGAAGTCACGGCGCAGATGGTGGCGAACTTCGCCGCCGGCGGGGCTGCCATCAACCAGCTCGCGCAAATCGCCAACGCCGAGCTGCGCGTCGTCGCTCTGTCGCTCGAGAAGCCGACGGCGGATTTCACCGTAAGCCCCGCCATGGACGAGGCCGAGTTCCTCGACGCCGTGGCGTCCGGCTACGACGCTCTCTCGCCGGAAGCCGATCTCGTTGTCTTGGGCGAGATGGGCATCGGCAATACCACGGCGGCCTCGGCCGTTTCAGCGGCGCTGTTCGGCGGTGGCGGCGCGCGCTTTGCCGGTCACGGCACCGGCCTCGACGATAAGGGCCTCAAGCGCAAGCAAGAGGCGATCGATGCGGCGCTCGCCCGTCATGGGGCGATCCTCGGCGATCCTCTGCGCGTCGCTGCCTCTTTGGGCGGGCGCGAGCTTGCCGCCATTCTCGGCGCCGCGCTCGCGGCGCGGCATCAGCACATTCCCGTGCTGCTCGACGGCTTCGTGTGCACCGCCGCCGTGGCGCCCTTGGCCAAGCTTCGCGCCGATGCGCTCGACCATGCTCTGGCGGGCCATAGATCGGCCGAAGCGGGTCACCGCCTTTTGCTCGAAGCGCTCGGCCTTCCTCCGCTGCTCGATCTCGGCATGCGCCTTGGCGAAGGGTCCGGCGCCGCGGTCGCCGTGCTCGTGCTGCGCGCCGCCCTTGCCTGCCACACCGGCATGGCGACGTTTGCCGAAGCCCATGTGTCGGGCAAGGACGCTTAAGTCCCCGTCATGCGCTTTTGGCGATGGCGTGAAAAAACGTGCCGGTGACCTGTCCGCGCCGTCCACCCGCTGGCCCCAGGCTCTCGCCCTGGCCGTCGGCAAGCGCCACGAATGGCTCGTCGTCGCCGGTCTCGACTAACGCCGCATAATGAAATTCATGGCCGCGCAGGCGCGCGCCGGCGTTGCCGAGCGGACTATCGCCAAGAAGCCGCGCCTGGCGATAGCCGAGATGAAGCTTTGGGTGCGCAAAACTCGTGGCGTGGCCGAGCAGCCCGGCCATGCGGTGGCTGACGCCGTCGGCGTCCTCAAGGCTTTCGCCAAGCACCATGTAGCCGCCGCACTCTCCATGTACCGGCCGTGCCGTCGCGAAAGTTGCCAGGCCTGAGCGAAAGCGCTCAGCTTCGGCGAGCCGCCCGGCGTGAAGCTCAGGGTATCCCCCCGGAAGCCAGCAGCTGTCGCAAGTCTCCGGCGGGGTCTCGTCGGCAAGCGGCGAGAAGGTAGCGATCTCGGCGCCTGCCTGCCGCCAGCCCGCGAGAATATGCGGATAGACGAAGCTGAAGGCGGCGTCCTGCGCCAGCGCGATGCGCTGGCCTGGCGGTTGGATGGGCGCCGCGGGCTGACTGGTTGATAGGCGAGGCGGCACGGCAAGCGCCTGGATCGCGTCGAGATCGAGATGGCTCTCGGCCATTTCCGCCAAGCGCTCGAGCCGCGCTGCAAGGTCTCCATGCTCGACAGCCTGCACCAGGCCGAGATGGCGCTCGGGCAGCGCGAGAGCGGCGTCGCGCGGAATAGCGCCGAGGATCGGAATATTCAGCGCCGCGATGGCGTCTCCCACGAGCTTCCGGTGCCGCTCGCTGCCGACGCGGTTGAGCACGATCCCGCCGATCCGCACCTCCTTGTCGTGCGAGGCGAAGCCGCGCACCAGCGCCGCCGCCGATTGCGACTGCCCCGCGACATCGATGACGAGCAGCACCGGCAGACCGAAGCGCGCGGCGAGGTCTGCCGTGGCTCCGCTCCGCCGGGGCGCGGCGGGAATACCGTCGAACAGGCCCATGGCGCCCTCGATGACGAGAAGGTCGGCGTGCGCCGCGCCCTCGCGCAGAAGCGCATCGAGCAGCGAGGGCGGCATGGCCCAGCTGTCGAGATTGAAGCTTTGTCTCCCCGTCGCCGCGGCGTGGAAGCTGGGGTCGATATAATCGGGCCCCACCTTGGCCGCTTGCACGTCAAACCCGCGGCGCCTGAGTGCCGCGAGAAGCGCTAACGCCACAATGGTCTTGCCGGCGCCTGACCGGGGGGCCGCGACGATGAGGCCTGGCGCCGTCATGGGGCGAGCTTCCTGCCGTGACGGCGCGCCTCAGCCGCACTATAGCGAAGGACATGACCAAGCCAGACCGCCCGCTCCGCTATGGCTGGACCACCGGCGCCTGCGCCACGGCGGCGGCCAAGGCCGCCTATACCGCGCTTCTGACCGGGGAATTTCCCGATCCGGTCGAGGTGACTTTGCCGCGGGGCGACCGCCCCGCCTTCGCGCTCGCCACCACGGCGACGGGCGAGGGCTCGGCCACGGCCGGGGTGGTGAAGGATGCCGGCGACGACCCCGACGTCACCCACGGCGCGCTGATCGTTGCCACGGTCCGCCGCGGAGTGGCGGGGAGCGGTGTAACCTTTCGTGCGGGCGAGGGCGTGGGCACAGTCACGCGGCCAGGGCTCCCGATCCCACCCGGCGAGCCGGCCATCAACCCGGTGCCGCGACAGATGCTGCGGGAGGCCATAGGAGAGGTCGCGGCGGCGCATAAGGACGCGGGCGATGTCGAGGTCGAGATCGCCATTCCGGGCGGCGAGGCGCTTGCCGCCAAGACGATGAACGGGCGCCTCGGCATTGTCGGCGGATTGTCGATCCTCGGCACCACCGGCATCGTCGTGCCCTATTCCTGCTCGGCCTGGATCCATTCGATCTATAGCGGCGTCGATGTCGCGCGCGCCGCTTGCCTCACCCATATCGCCGGATCGACCGGCGCCGCTTCCGAAGCGGCGGTGCAGAAAATGCACGGCCTGCCCGAGATCGCGCTCATCGACATGGGCGATTTCGTCGGCGGCATGCTCAAATATGTACGCACCCACCCCGTGCCCCGCGTCACCATCGCCGGCGGCGTCGGCAAGATGACCAAGCTCGCCCAAGGCCTGCTCGATCTTCATTCGCGGGCCGGCTCGGTCGATCTTGCCGTGCTCGCCAAGCTTGCCGAGGAGGCCGGCGGCCCGCCCGCGCTTGGCGCGCGCATCCTCGCCGCCAACACCGCCGCGGAAGCCTTCGCCCAGGCGGAAGCGGCAGGACTGGCGCTCGGCGATGAAGTGGCGCGCGCCGCCTGGAAAACCGCGGCAAAACTCGTCGCCGGCAAGCCGGTCGAAATCGAGATCGCGGTGTTCGACCGCGACGGCCGGCTCGTGGGCCATGCGCCGTTCAAAGCGGTTCACCCGGCACCTCCCCGGAAGCGGCGGCGATAGTCCGCGTCGTAGAGCGCGCTCTCGCGGAAATCCTCCGCCGCCAAAGCGCGGCCGACCAGGATCAGCGCCGTGCGCTCGATCGGCTCTGCGGCGATTTTTGCGGCGATATCGGCGAGCGTGCCGCGCACGATGCGCTCCTCTGGCCGGCTCGCCTCTGCCACCACCACAACCGGACAGTCTTCGCCATAGAAGGGCTTCAGCTCGTCCACGACCTTGTCGAGAGCGTGGATGGCAAGATGGATGGCAAGCGTGGCTCCCGTCGCGGCGAAGGCGGCGAGCGTCTCGCCTTCGGGCATGGAAGAGGCGCGGCCCGAGACGCGGGTCAACACCACGCTCTGCGCGATTTCTGGCACGGTCAGTTCGCGCCCGATGGCGGCGGCGGCGGCGGCAAAGGCCGGCACGCCTGGCGTCAAGCTGTAAGCGATGCCGTGCCGCTCCAACCGGCGCAGCTGTTCGGCGAGCGCGCTATAGACCGAGAGATCCCCCGACTGGAGGCGCGCCACGTCTTTGCTTGCCGCATGCGCCGCGACGAACTCCGCCTCGATCTCATCGAGCGAGAGCGGCGCGGTATCGACGATGCGCGCGCCTGGCGGGCAATAGGCAAGGAGCTCCTTGGGCACGATGGAGCCGGCATAGAGGCAGACCGGGCAGCGCGCGATGAGGTCGCGCCCGCGCACGGTGATGAGGTCGGCGGCGCCGGGTCCGGCGCCGATGAAATGCACGATCATGGCCCCTCCTCCGTGCTCGCCAGCGCGCACGTCACGGGCCCCACCACGATGCGCGGGAGAATGAGCCGCGCCCTTGGCCCTGCGGCTGCCAGCGCCGCGGCCTCGGCCACCGAAGGAACTCCGGCCAGCGCCAGCACGCGGCTCGACCATGTCGCGCCGCGCGCGGATGCGATCTCGAGTTCGGCCTGATCCACGAAGACGAGCCTCAGCCCTCGCGCCGAAGCGGCCGCGGCGATGCCCTCCTCCTCGCGCTTGCTTTCCGCCGTGGCCATGAGGTCGAGCCGCGCCAATGGACGGCCGGCGCGCTGCAATGCTGCTTCGATCGCGGCGTCGATCTGCGCGGCCGACGCGCCTTTGCGGCACCCGATGCCGGCCACGATCACGGCTTCACCCACACCCATTGCGTCACCGGCATGCCGAACCGCCATCCGGTCTTGCCGCCCACGCGGTCGGCGCGCGAGATGGCGATGCGCGTGAGCGTGCCGCCGAGCGTCGCGTGCCGGCCGATCAGCTCGGCCTCGGTCTGCAAGGTCACGGCATTGACGACGAGCCGTCCGCCGGGCCGCAGCGCCGCGATGACGGCATCGAGCGCGCCCTCATCGCTCGCGCCGCCGCCGACAAACACCGCGTCGGGGGTCATAAGGCCGGCGAGAGCCTTGGGCGCAGCTCCCTCGACCACTTCCAGGTCGGGGACGCCGAAGGCGGCGGCATTGCGCCTGATGCGGGCGGCGCGATCGGCCCGGGCCTCGATGGCGATAGCGCGCATGGAGGGGTGGGCGAGCATCCACTCGATCGCGATGGAGCCCGCGCCGGCGCCCACATCCCACAGCATTTCGCCCCTGAGCGGCGCGAGCGAGGAGATCGTCAGCGCGCGGATCTCGCGCTTGGTGATCTGGCCGTCATTTTCGAACAACGCGTCCGCCAGTCCCGGCGCATAGGCGATGACCCGCGCGTTCGGCGCGGCCGCAACCTCGACGGCGACGGTGTTGAGCTCTGCCACCTCCGCCAGATCGAAGTTCGCGGCGGCCGTGGTGCGGATACGCTCCTTAGCGCCGCCAAGCGCCTCGAGCACGGTGAGACGCGAGGCGCCGAAGCCTATCTCGGCCAGGAGCCGCGCCAGCGCCGCCGGCCCCTCGCTGTCGGAGGTGAGCGCCAGCACGCGCGCGCCGGGATGAAGATGCGGGCGGATGCGGTCGAGCGCGCGCCCATGCACGGAGACGAGCGCGACGTCAGGGAGCGCCCAGCCGAGTCGCGCCGCGGCAAGGCTGAACGAAGAGGGCGCCGGCACCACCACCGTCTCCTCGGGCGCGACGTGGTTGGCGAGCACCGACCCCACGCCATAGAGGAACGGGTCGCCGGAGGCGAGCACGCAGACCTGCCGCCCTCGCTCCGCTAGGACCTGGTCGACCGAGAAGGGAGAAGGCCAAGGCCTCGCCTCGCCTCGAATGAGCGGCGCCGCCAGGCCCAAATGCCGCTCGCCGCCGAACACGATATCGGCGCCCGAGACAAGGCCGCGCGCGATTGCGCTCAACCCCTCGACCCCGTCCTCGCCGATGCCGACGATGGACAGCCAGCGCCTCGGTGAGGCAGGCTCGCGCATGACCGGTTCAGCGCGCGCCATGAATATCCTCATCCTTGGCGGCACGGCCGAGGCGCGGGCTCTTGCCGGCGCGTTGGCCGCCCGCAAGGATCTTGCCGTGACGGTGTCGCTGGCCGGCCGCACGGCGCAGCCTGCAGCTCAACCCGTCCCGGTCAGGATGGGCGGCTTCGGCGGTGCCGACGGGCTCGCCCGCTATCTTCGCGACGAGCAGATCGATGCCCTGATCGACGCCACGCATCCTTATGCCGGGATCATCTCCGCCAACGCGGCATACGCCGCCGAGAGGACCGGCGTTCCGCTGCTCGCTTTGCGGCGCCCGCCCTGGACAAAAATCGCCGGCGATACTTGGATCGAGGTGGCCACGGTTGAGGATGCCGTAGAGGCCCTCGGCAAAACGCCAAGGCGCGTGTTCCTTGCGCTTGGCCGCAAGGAGCTTCAGCCCTTCGCCACAGCGCCGCAGCACATCTATCTCGTGCGCAGCGTCGATCCGGTAGACCCGCCTCTCGCGGTTCCCCACGCGACCTATATCGCCGCGCGCGGTCCTTTCACCGAGGAAGAGGACTATGCGCTGCTCGAGCGCCACCGCATCGAGACGATCGTCGCCAAGAACAGCGGCGGCGCGGCGACCTACGGCAAGATCGGCGCGGCGCGGGCGCTTCGCCTGCCGGCGATCATGCTGAAGCGCCCGGCGCTTCCGGACGTCCCTTCCGCCGAGACGGTCGAGGAGGTGCTCGCCTGGCTCGATCATGCGCTGACACTCTCGACGGCCCGCGGAGTATAGACGAGCGGACTCTGGCCCGGCCGCGCGATCAGGCGCGTCTCGCTCGAGCCCACGATGATGAGCGTGGCCATGTCGGCGGCAATTTCGCCGGCGGCAGCGAGGGTGGCGACCGTCACGCTCTCGTCAACTCGTCCCACCGCGCGGCCGAAAATGACGGGGGTCGCGCCCGGCAAATGGCGGCCGAGCAAGGTGAAGGCCTTGGCAAGCTGCCAGGGACGCGCGCGGGAAATCGGATTGTAGAGCGCGATCACGAAGCCTGCGCCCGCCACCGCATCAAGGCGCCGCTCGATCAGCTCCCACGGCTTCAGATTGTCCGACAGCGACAACGCACAGAAATCGTGGCCGAGCGGCGCGCCGGCACGGGCCGCGACCGCCAGCATGGCGGTGATGCCTGGAACAATGGCAATGTCCAGCCCGCGCCAGGCGTCCGGCCCGGTCTCGATCGCTTCGCACACCGAAGCGGCCATGGCGAACACGCCTGGGTCTCCGCCCGACACGATGGCGACCTTCGCACCTTCAGCGGCATGGCGCAGCGCGGCCTCGGCGCGCGCGCCTTCCTCGCGGTTGTCGGAACCATGCCGCATCTGACCTGGCCGCACCGGAACCCGGTCGAGGTAAGGCCGGTAGCCGTAAAGCGCGTCGGCGGCGAGCAGCCCGTCATGCGCCTCCCGCGTGAGATAGCGGTCGTCGCCGGGACCAAGCCCGATCACCATGAGGCGTCCGCTCACGGCCGTCCCTCCCAGCCCGGCACCAGCACCATGGCGAAATAGGGCGCGATGGTGTCGAGCTTGTCGACGAGCGGCATCATTGCGGCATTGGTCATGGTGCCGCGCTCCACATAGATGGCGCGGTCGAGCCGCCCGGCGCGGTCGAGCGCGCGGCGCACCTTGGCAAGGTGCCGGCCGATCTTCATCACCACCGCGGCATCGGTGTCGGCAAGGCGCCGCTCAAGCTCATATTCGGGCAAGGTCGCGGGCAGCACCGTGAACACGTCGTCGCCCTGCGCGATCGGCGTGCCGACTGAAGACCAGCAGCCCGACATGCCGGTGATGCCGGCGACGATCTCGGTCGGATAGCGCGAAGCGAGCCGCACATGGAGATGCATGTAGGAGCCGTAGAACAGGGGATCGCCCTCGGCGATCACGGCGACGATGCGCCCCTGGTCGAGGCGCGAGGCGACTGCTCTCGCCGCGCCGTCATAGAAGATGCGGATCGCCTCGCGATAGGCGGCGTCGGCTTTGGGAATCTCCGTCGTCACCGGATAGAGCAGAGGCAGCTCTTCGACGCCGGCCTTGAAGTGGCAGGCGGCGATGGTCCGCGCGTTGCTTGCGTTCCCCGCTTTGGCGAAATGGGCGACGACATCGGCCTCCTTGAGCGCTGCGATCGCGTTGAGCGTCACGAGCCCCGGATCGCCGGGCCCGACGCCGACGCCGATGAGACGGGCGCCGTTCATAGGCCCTCCCGCGCCAGCGCGTTGACGGCGGCGGCGGTCATGGCGCTTCCGCCCATGCGGCCGCGCACGATGAGATAAGGCACACCGTAAGGGTTGGCGGCGAGTGCCTCCTTGGATTCGGCGGCGCCCACGAAGC
>DATBWJ010000119.1:0-11378 GCA_036514935.1 Xanthobacteraceae bacterium | reverse complement strand
CAGCGGCAATCTCGTCGGCCAGGCGCCGGATTTCGAGGGCGGGAATCCCGGTGATCGGCTCCGCCCACTCGGGCGAGTAGCCACGGTCGCGGATGAAATCGCGCCAGGACTGCCAGCCGACGATCCACTCGCGACAGAATTGCTCATCGTGCAGTCCGGCTGCGAATATGTGGTGGGCGAGCGCGAGGCCGAGCGCCATGTCGGTGCCGGAACGGATGGCGAGCCAGCGGTCGGCTTTGGCCGCGGTGGGCGTGAGGCGAGGATCGACCACAATCAGTTTCGTCCCGTGCCGCACTCTCCAGTCGTTGACCATGCCGAAGAAGACTGGCCGCGTCTCGGCCTGGTTGTCGCCTATGAACACATAGAGCTTTGCGGCGCCGATGTCGTCGTCTGTAAAGACGTTCGCGAGGTTCATGTCGCCTTGCGTGAGCCGGTAAGCGATGTTCTTCCCCGAGGCGCAGAGCGGCTCCGTGCCCTCATAGTTAGGAGTCCCCCACAGCTGCGCGAAAAGTTCGATGTAGCCAGTGATGGTGAGCACGCCGGTGCGCGTTCCCGCCTGGATCGCCAGCGCCTCGGCGCCGTGCGCCTGGCGGACCGAGCGCAGCCTTGCGGCGATCTCGTCGAGCGCCCGGTCCCACGTGATTGGCTCGAAGCGACCTTCGCCGCGCTTTCCGACACGCTTCAGCGGCTGCGTGAGGCGCCATGGGTTCTCATAAAGCTGCAGGGTCATCTGCGATTTTGCGCACACGCGGCCTTCGAATACCGGGTCCTCGTCGTTGCCCGTGACGCGCACCAGCCGGTCGCCGCGGAAGTGGAACTTCAGGCTGCAAGCGTTGAAACAAATGTTGCAGCCGCCGGCCTCGACGCGATCGGCGGTGCGCTGCTCCCGCGCCATGCGATAAGGGGGCAGCACTGCGACGTCGTCGAGTGGAGCGCGCGAGCGCGCGTCCGCCAGCACCGCCGGCGGCTTCCCGCGCGCAATCGCGTCGACTCCTCGCTCCCGCGCCAGCCGATCCAAATAAAGCGTCGCCGGGCCGAGCAGGAACTCGTCGTGGTCGCGCACGCCTCTACCGGCTGCCTGAGCCTCGGCGAGCAGCCCCTCGCGCTCGCCGAACCGAATGGCGCGCGCCGGACAAACGCTGGCGCAGGCCGGTTCATCGCCGAGCGCGCGACGCTCGCTGCACAAATCGCACTTGACCGCGTGGTGATCGACCGGATCGTAGCCCATCGCACCGTAGGGACACGCAAGCACGCACTCCCCGCAGCCGGTGCAGCGCGATTCGTCCATGCGGACGACACCGCTTGTGGGCTCCTTGATGATCGCCTTGGGAGACACCGGACATGCGCGCAGGCAGGCCGGCCGCTCGCAGTGCTGGCAAGTGATCGTCAGAAAATCCAGCGCAGGCAGATGCGGATCGCCGAGCCATTGCACGCGGTTGCGATAAACGCGGGGACCCAGGCCATGTTCGGCCTTGCAGGCGGCCTCGCAGCTCTTGCAGCCGATGCAGCGCTCGAGGTCAATCGCAAGCGCGAGCCGACTCATCGCGCGCCTCCCCATGCCGTCGCATGCCACCAGTAAATTTCGCGCCCGCCTGCCACGTAACCCGCGAAGAAGGTAGTCAACGCCATATGCAGGAGAATGCCGCACAACAACAGCGCCGCCGCGGCGATATGCAGGCGGCGCCACCACGCGAGCGCCTGCGACACTGTGCCGCGGGCGCCTATGAGTCGCGTCTCCTTGCTGGCGAGCGAAGTGAATCGCACCGCCAGCATCGGATGCCGCAGCCAGTGGCGCAGGCTCGGCGAAAATGTTGCCTCTCGCGCGCCAGCATCGAGACGCGGAAGCAGGGCGCGCTTCGCCTCGATCAGTTGGTGCAACGCGCGGCGGCGCACGTGGTCCGGCAGCGTAAAGCCGGTCAGGCGCGTGCCAAATATATCGGCCATTTGCCGGCTGAGGACCACGCGCGCCCGCACACCCTGGGCAGCTAGAAATACGGCGAGCAGCAGAAGGAGCGCGGGCGGGCTCGCCCATCGGCCTGCGGCGTGAACGAACACCAGCAATGTGCCGAGTAGTCCGGCGAGGACGTGGACGATGAACCAAGCGGGCGGGCTCGAGGTCAGGCCGCCGCGTTTGACGACCGAGTGCAGCGCCGAGGCAACGAGCAAGACGCTTCCGGCAACGGCGCAGCCGTGAAGGACCGGCAAGCCCGGCCGGCGTGCCTCAGCCGGAATGATCAGCCAAACAACGCAAATGATGCCGATGAGAATCGCGCTCGGCGCGAGCAGCCCGACGAGTGTGCGATTGCCGATATCCGGGCGCCGGGCGGGACCAGAGCTGCCGGGCTCGCCGGTCGATTCAGCGATAGGCATGCGTTGCGCCATGACGGGGCCGGAGCGCACTTCGATCGAGAGCAGCGAATCTCGGCCGCCTCGCCGACCTAAGCGGCTTGACAGTCGAACTGCGGCCTCTTATCAAATTAGAATTATAATTCTAATATTGCGCAAGATGCAAGTTGGCACTGCGATCTTGTGCAGAGGCCTACCAATGAGCGCCGTCTGCTGCGATGGCGCCGATCGGGCGACCGGCCAGGGGTGAAGACCGGAATGGATTTCAGGACGATCGAGTCTCGACCTCCTGCCGCCGCGACGCCACGCCGCCTGCGGGGGGTCACGCCCGCCCAGCAGGCGCGCAGCGAAGCGACCTTTCAGGCGCTGATCGAGGCGGGCCGAAAGGCGCTCGACAACAAGACATTCGATGAAATGACGGTCGAGGACATCGCCCGCGCGGCGGGGGCGTCGGTCGGCGCATTCTATGGCCGCTTCAAGAACAAGGAGGCGTTCTTCTCCGCCATCCAGGAAATCATGGTGCGCGACATCGAAGGCCGGCTGCGCGCCGTGCTCGCCGATCCCGCCACGGAGGCGGCGAGCGACGTCGAGTTCATCGCGACGGTCGCCAAGTTCAGCGTCGGCGTCTTTCGCACGCACCGCGGGCTGTACACGGCGTCCTTCAAGCACTCGTCCAGCCGGCCGGGCGCGTGGTCGCCGATCCGGCGGCTTGGCTACAACGTGTCGGGCCTCATTGCCGAGCGCCTCGTGCCTCGGCTGCGGCGAGCGCGACGCACCGCGAGCGAGCGGGAGGTGCGGGTCGGCATGCAGTTCGTCAATGGCCTCTTGGTGAATGCCGTGATGAACGACCCCGGGCCGCTCTCGCTCGACGACGACGAGATGGCGCAATACATCACGCGCTTCCTGTGCTCCTTCTTCGGCATCGCCCGCAGCGCGGCTGTCCGCCGCAAGCCGCGCGCGACAGGCCGCGCCAAATGACGCGTGCCGCCCACCGCGCAACGGAGATCAAGTTGAACGCTATCGTGATCGTCAACGCCATCCGCACGCCGGTTGTGAAATTCGGCGCGGATCGTCAGGCCGACGCGGTCATCCTGAAGGCTTGAGCAATGGTCGGATTCGTCGATGAGTCGCTTCGCGATGGCCCGCAGTCGCTGTGGGCAACGCGGATGAAGACCGCGACCATGCTCGGCGCCACCGAGTGGATCAATCGCGCGGGATTTCGCAAGGTATGCGTGACCTCGGCAGCCGCGTTCGAGACCGCTGTCAGGTTCCTGCGCGACGATCCCTGGGAGCGGTTGCGGCTGCTCAAGGCCTACCTGCCGGACACCACCATCGACGTGCTGATGCGCAGCCGCAACCTATTCGGCTGGGCGCGCTATCCCGACGAGGTGGTCGAGCTGCTGTTTCAATGCCTGCAGCGGGCAGGGACCGACTGGCTCAAGGTGTTCGATGGGCTCAATTGCCTGAGCAACATCGCCGCGCACTTTCGCATCGCGCGCGCTCTCGGCCTCAAGACGTCCGGAATGCTCAGCTACTCGGTCAGCCCGGTGCACACCGACGAGCACTACGTGGCGCGCGCGCGCGAGCTGATCGGCTATGGCGTCGACTCGATCACCTTGGCCGATCCGGCGGGCCTGCTGACCGGGCCGCGCGCCCGCACGCTGCTCGCCGCATTGAAGACGGTCACGCAGGGCAGGGTCGCCATCGAGTTCATTGCCCACGAGTGCATGGGGCTTTCCCACGAATCGCACCGCGAGGCGCTGCTCGCCGGCGTCGACACGGTGGCGACCGCGAGCGAGCCGCTGGCAAACGGCGAGTCGGTACCGAGCACGCTCGACATTCTCGCCATCGCCCGCGAGCTCGGCGTGCCGGCCGATCTCGACGAGGAGGCATTGCGGCGGCTCGACGACTACTTCCACTGGGCCGCCTTCAAGGAGGGCAAGCCGGTCGCCGAACGGGTCGCCTTCGATTCGGAGCGCTACCGAAAATTCATCGGACACCAGATCCCCGGCGGCATGATGTCCAATTTCCGCAATCAGCTCAGCGAGGTTGGGATGCTCCACCGCCTCGACGAGGTGCTCGAAGAGGCCGCGCGGGTGCGCGCGGAGCTGGGCTACCCGATCATGGTGACGCCGTTCTCGCAATTCGTGGGCGTGCAGGCGACATTCAACGTGATCCAAGGCGAACGCTACAAGACCATCCCCGAAGAGCTCTGCCTTTACGCGCTCGGCCATTACGGGCAGCCTTGCGCGCCCATGGATCCTGACATCCTCGACAAGATCCTGGTTGGAAGGCGGGCAGAGGCGGTGGACTCCGAGGCGGTGTTCGCTGAGCGCGTGCTGGACGATTTCAGGCGCGAGAAGGGTCCGTTCCGCTCCGACGAGGAACTGCTTCTCCACCTGTTCTATGGGCGCGATCATGTCGAGGCGCTCGCCCGCCACAAGAGCGCGTTCAACGGCCGACCGTCCCTGGCGCCCCCGCTGCGCGCTCTCATCGAGGAGCTTGCGCGAGAGAACACCCTGCAGACGTTCAAGTTGGAGAAGGGCAGTCTCAAGTTGAGCCTTCGCTTTGCCTGACGGTGCGAGGATGAACATGTCGAGTTTGATGCAGCGCGAGATGAGCTATGCCCTGACCTACAAGGACGTGGTCGACATCCTGCGCCTCGTCAGGGAATCCGCGCACTGCCAATCGTTTGAATTGCAGCTCGGAGACCTCAAGCTCAGCATCACCTACCGCTGCGCGTCGGACGCCGCGAACGAGGCGCCGCGCGCTGGCTTGATCGCACCGCCGGCGGTCGCGGAGAAGCCGGAGCGCGCGCCCGAGCCCACGATTGGCCTCGACGTGGTCGCGGTTCGCGCGCCCATGCTCGGCACCTTCTACCGGGCGCCGGCGCCGGGCGAGCCGCCCTACGTCGAGGTCGGAGATATCGTCGAGGAAGGCGACACCGTGGGCCTGATCGACGTGATGAAGCTGTTCACGCAGATCACCGCGCCCGTAAGCGGACGCGTCGTCGAGATTCCTGCGGAAAACGGAGCGCTGGTCGAATACGGCCAGCCCCTGGTGCTGATCGAGCCACTTTAGGCGCAGCCATGCCGGAGACGAAACTGAAACGGGTATTCGTTGCCAATCGCGGCGAGATCGCGGTTCGCGTCATCGCGGCGTGCCGGGCGCTTGGTCTTGAAACGGTGCTCGGCGTATCGGAGGCCGACCGCGACTCGCTGGGCGCGCGGCTCGCCGATCGTGCCGTCTGCATCGGCCCGCCCGCCGCCGCGCACAGCTATCTGCGTCCCGACATCCTCATTGCCGCGGCCAAGGGCACGGGCTGCCAGGCGCTCCACCCCGGCTACGGGTTCCTCGCCGAGCGCGCGGACTTCCAGCGCATGTGCGCGGCGGCCGACATCGTGTTCGTGGGGCCGCCCGCGGCCGCGATCGAGGCGATGGGCGACAAGGTGAACGCGATCGCGATCGCCAAGCGGGTCGGCGTGCCGACGATCCCGGGCTCGGACCGGCTGCAATCCGAAGACGACGCTCGCGCGCTCGCCCAGGCGATCGGCTATCCCTGCCTGTTGAAGGCGAGCGCCGGGGGCGGCGGGCGCGGCATGCGCATCGTGCGTAGCGAGGAGGACCTCGCGATGGCCTTTGCGAGCGCGCGCGCGGAGGCGCAAGCTGCCTTTGGCGATTCCACGGTCTATCTGGAAAAATTCATCGAGCGCGCGCGCCACATCGAGATCCAGGTCATCGGCGACCTGCACGGCAACCTCTGCCATCTGTTCGAGCGCGACTGCAGCGTGCAGCGACGGCATCAGAAGCTGGTCGAAGAAGCGCCCTCGCCCGCATTGTCACCGATCCAACGCGCCGAGATGGCGGAGACGGCGCTCGCGCTCGCGCGCGAGGTCGGCTACTCGGGCGCCGGCACCGTTGAGTTCGTCTACGACATGGATGACGGGCGCTTCTACTTCCTCGAGATGAACACGCGCATCCAGGTCGAGCACCCGGTGACCGAGATGGTCACCGGCATCGACATCGTCCAGGAGCAGCTAAGGATTGCCGCCGGCCAGCCGCTTTCCTTCCGGCAGGCCGACGTCACGATCGCCGGCCATGCGATCGAATGCCGGATCAACGCCGAGGACGCGCCGCGCGGCTTCGTTCCGTCCCCGGGCCGCGTGACGCGCTGGCGCGTGCCGGCGGGGCCGGACGTGCGCCTCGATACGCACTGCTACGAGGGCTACCTCGTGCCGCCGTTCTATGACTCGATGATCGCCAAGCTGATTGTGCGGGGCGAAGGCCGGCAGCACGCGCTGGATCAGATGAGCGCAGCGCTCGCAGCGTTCGCGGTCGAGGGCGTGGCCACCACCATCCCGTTTCATCGCGCCGTGCTCGCGCATGAGGATTTTCGCGATGGCCGGGTCACGACCCGATGGGTCGAAAGCGAGTTCCTGCACAACTGGCAGCTTGCGGCCTGAGGCGGCGCGGTCACGGACGGCGGCATGAACCTGATTGACTTCTTCGACCGGAGCGCGGCGACCTTCCCCGGCAGGCCGGCGCTGATCTTTGAGGATCGCGCCTTTGCCTATCGCGACGTCCGCGAGGTCGCGACGCGCGTCGCGCACGGCCTCGCCGGCCTGGGAGTTGCGCGCGAGACCAAGTGCGCCGTTCTCAGCCGCAACGATCCCTTCGCGTTCATGGCGCTCCTGGGAATTCTCAAGGCGCGCGCCACCTGGGTTCCGCTCAATCCAGCGAGCGGCGACGACGAGAACCTGTTCATCACTGCGTTTTTCGACGTCGAAGTGCTGTTCTACCAAAGCGAGTTCGAGCCGTTCGCGCGGCTGGTGCGCGAGCGCATCCCGCAGGTCAGGCATTTCATTGTGCTCGATCGGCCCGGCGCCCTCGGCCCGCACATCGAGGAGTGGGCGAGTACGCAGTCGAACGCGCCGATTCGGGCCCCGTGGGAACCCGACAGCGTCTGCATGCTGCGCGCCACCGGCGGCACCACCGGCCGCCCGAAGGGCGTGATGAATACCAACCGCAATTTTGAAACCAACATTGCGACCTTCCTGAGCTGCACGCGCTTCGATGGACCGCCGGTGTATCTTGCCAGCGCGCCGATGACGCACGCGGCCGGCGTGCTGGCGTTCGTCACCATCGCGGCCTCGGGAACGGTGGTAATCCATCGCAAGTTCGACGCCCAGGCCACGCTGCGCGCGATTCCCGCGCACCGCATATCCTTCCTGTTGATCCCGAATACCGCGATCTACACGATGCTGGCACAGCCGAATCTGCGGGAATTCGACTACTCGTCGCTGCGGCACTTCGTATGCGGCGGCGCGCCGATGTCGGCGGCCAAGCTGCGCGAGGCGATCGAGGTGTTCGGCCCGGTGATGACGCACTGCTACGGTCAGACCGAGGCGCCGACCTGTATGACGTTCATGGCGCCGCAGGAGCTTCTCGACGAGCAGGGCCGCGTCAACGACAAGCACCTCCTGAGCTGCGGGCGGCCGAGCCCGTTCACCCGTGTCGCCATCATGGATGAGGACGGAGGCTTCGTGCCGCAGGGCCAGATCGGCGAGATCGTCGTTCAGGGCGGGCTCGTGATGAAGGGGTATTACAAGAATCCCGAGGCGACGGCGGAAGTGTCCAAGTACGGCTGGCACCACACCGGCGATCTCGGCTACCAGGACGAGGAAGGCTACCTCTATATCTGCGACCGCAAGAAGGAGATCATCATTACGGGCGGCTTCAACGTCTACCCGCAGGAGGTCGAGCAGGTCGTGCTGAGCCACGAGGCGATCCACGATTGCGCGGTGGTCGGCGTGCCGGACGACAAATGGGGTGAGGCGATCAAGGCCGTCGTCGAATTGAAGCCGGGGCGAACTTTATCGGCCGAGGAACTGATCGCGTTCTGCAAGCGGCGAATCGGCAGCGTGAAGGCGCCGAAGTCGGTCGACTTCGTCGAGGCCCTGCCGCGCAGCCCGGTCGGCAAGGTGATGCGCAAACAGGTGCGCGAGCGCTACTGGGCCGGCTCCGAGCGCCGGATATGACCGCGACAGTCATAAGGATTCAAGGTCATCGTCCGCCAACGGGACCGGCCGAAGGCCGGCCCGATGGTAAACTCCAGCGGACGATCCGGGAATCACCGGCGCCGCCGTATGCTGGATGCGCCGCTTGCGCGGAGCATGACGAGTCGCGGACAAACGCCTTGCGACGCGCGCAAGCCCTGCCGACGCCCGCCCACGCTCAGGCGCTGCGATAGAGCTTGGTTATGACGAACTCGCGGTGGCCGAGCGCCTCCGCAGCGGTGAGACGTCCATTGGCGGTGCGCACCACCATTTCGATGAGGGCGTCGCCGGCCTCCGCAATGGTCATCTCGCGCCGCAGGACGCCCGACACGTCAAGGTCGATGTGCTCGGACATGGTGCGCGCGGTGCGCGGGTTACCGGTGAGCTTGATCACCGGCAGGATCGGATTGCCGATGATGTTGCCCTGGCCGGTCGGAAAGGTGTGCACGACGTAGCCGGCCGCCGCCATGAGCGTCAAGCATTCGGCCGCCGCCGAGGACGTGTCCATGTAGTAGAGGCCGGGCCCCTTGGCCGGCGCCTGCGCCGGCTCCAGCACGTCGATGTAGCGGCAGGTCCGCCCGATCTTCTCCAGATTGCCGAGCGCCTTTTCCTCGATGGTGGTGAGGCCGCCGGCGATGTTGCCCTTGGTCGGCTGCGAGTCGGACAGATCGTCGGTCTTGTGCGCCTGGATCACCTCGTCTTCGTAGGCCTGCCAGACCTTCATCCACTTCTCGCCGATCTCAGGGGTGGCGGCGCGCGCCTTGGCGAGGTGCTCGGCGCCGGTGATTTCCGTGGTCTCGCCGAATATCCCGTGGATGCCGAGCGGGATCAGCTTGTCGTACATGTTGCCGACCGTCGGGCAGGAGGCGAGCCCGGTGGTGGTGTCGCTCTCCCCGCACTTGGTCGAGACCCAAAGGTCGGCGATGTCGCATTCCTCCCGCTGCGACTCGGACGCCCACTGCAGATGGTCCTTCGCCGCCCGCGCCGCCTTGGCGATCGTCATGAGATCGCCCGTGCCCTCGATGCCGAATCCGGTGACGGGCTTGCCGGTGGCGGCGATGCCGTCGACGATCCTTTTCGTCCATCCCTCCTCGATGCCGATGACCACGACGGCGGCGACGTTGGGGTTGCAGCCGGTCCCGATCAGCGTGCGAAAGAAGAGCGCAAGGTCCTCGCCGAACTGCAGTCGCCCATAGGCGTGCGGCAGCGCGAGCGTGCCCTTGATGTTGTTGGCGACCGCTTCGGCCGCCGCATTCGACAGATCGTCGAGCGGCAGGATGACGACGTGGTTGCGCACGCCGACCCGCCCGTTCGCGCGCCGCCAGCCCCACAAGCGCAAGTTCGACTTTCCGTTTCCGGCCATGGCCATCACCATCGCTTGGTCCTGAGATTATGAACGTGGACGTGCTCGCCCTTGGCGATGTCGGCGACCGCCCTGCCGATGTCGTGCCCGTATTTTAGCACCGTGTCGCCGGCTCGGATGTCGGTCAGCGCGATCTTGTGGCCGATCGGCACGTCCATCTTCGCCGTCAGGCGGAACGAGGAGTTGTCCGCCGTCACCACGCACAGCATGTCCGTGCCCGCCTTCAGCCCTTCGACGACGACGACGCCGACGGTATCCTTGTTGTCGTGCACGAGGAGATGCGGCGCGGTCATGGCGGATCCTCTCCGTGGCGGGTTGCGCGTGGGTCTTGTAAGAGACATAGAAGATGGGTGTCAACGCGGAGACCACGGCGCCGTGAGCCATGATGCGCGCACCTCCTTCGTGGCGGAGCGAGCGGCCGGCCGCCATTGACGGCAAGACCGCCTGCAAGGCGTAGCGCCCCGATGACCGCGAGCTCAGCGACGCTCTTTGTCGAGGTCTGGCGCGGCCGCGCGGACGGACGCTTCGAGAGCTTTCGCGTGCCGCGGCGCGCGAACCAGACCGTCCTCGACGTGGTCACCGAAATCCAGCGCGAGCAGGACGCAACGCTGGCCTATCGGTTCGCCTGCCGCGTCGGCATGTGCGGCTCCTGCGCCATGGTGGTCAACGGACGGCCGCAGTGGACCTGCCGCACGCGCGTGGCGCAGGTGGCCCCGGCGGGGACCTTGCGGATCGAGCCGCTGCGCCACCTCACGGTGATCAAGGATCTGGCCGTCGACATGACGCGCTTCTTCGACAAGTGGCGCGACGCCAAGGGCTCCTTCGTGCCCGCGGGCGAGACGGACAGGGACTTTGCGGTGGTGCCGCCGGCAAGCCGGCAGCGGCAGGCGGCGGATGCCGGCATCGAATGCATCGGATGCGGGGTGTGCTACTCGGCCTGCGAGGTCGTCGGCTGGGAGCCGGACTACCTCGGCCCGGCGGCGCTCAACCGCGCCTGGACGCTCGTCAACGACGTGCGCGACCAGGCGCGCGATGCCCGTCTCGACGCGGTGGCGGGCACATCCGGCTGCCAGGCCTGCCACACCCACATGAGCTGCACCACCTTCTGCCCAAAAGCTCTGGCGCCGACCTATGCCATCGCCGGGCTCAAGCGAGCGCTGGTGGGCCGGCTGTTGCGGAGAGCGTTGTGAGCGGCGCGCTTTTCATCGCGCAGCGCGCGAGCGCAGTGGTGCTCGCGGTCACCGCCGCAGTGCATCTTGCCACCATCATCTATGCCGTGCGCGGCGGCCTGACGGCGGGGGAAATCCTCGCGCGCACCCATCACAATGTCTGGTTCCTCGCGCTCTATGCGCTCTTCGTCGTGGCCGTTGCCATCCATGCCCCCATCGGATTGCGCAACGTGGTGCGCGAGTGGACGATCTGGCGCGGGCGCTCGCTCGACGCGGCGCTCGCGGTCTTCGCGATGCTTCTGCTGGCGCTCGGCCTGCGTGCGAGCGTGGCGGTGTTTTTGTGATGCGTGCCGGGCACAGGCAACCGGGCTTTGTGGCCGCCCTGCTGCACCGGCTGTCGGGCGTGGCGCTGGCAATCTTCCTGCCGCTTCACTTCCTTGCGCT